>JABWBV010000648.1 GCA_013359445.1 Anaerolineales bacterium
AGAAAATTTAGAATAGGGATAGGTTGTAACTTTTGCTCCAGATACTCGCTCAACTGTTCCTCAGGGATGGATAGAATTTCCGCACTGTATCCCAATCTGGCTTTCATACGTTTTGCCAGGTCTAAAGCCCAAAACTGCATACTCATTTGAATAATTTCACTTCCTGATTTTAGGGCGGCATCGGCTGTTTTGGTTGTTTCTGGCATTTTGTCCACCACAATAAAGGTCTGTGAAAAATTTAGCATACCTTCCCGTTCAACCTCATTGGCGTAGCGGGTAAGTTTGTCTTTCATAATTTCAGGATTGCCTTTGCCAATAAAGCCAATATCAAATCTTGCCAGCTTGCCGGGGCGCAGACGAATGGTTGCATCACATTCTCTGACATCAGAGCTATCGGATAGCCAAAAAACTTTTTCCAGTTTGTTGCTTTGGGCATTTTCCACATGCTCAAAACCGAGAATGGTCAAGACAGAGCCTAAAATCAAGCGTTCAAACAATTTTCCATAGGTGGATTTTTCTGATCCTCGTATAGTTAAGGTCGCGGCACCGATGGCAGTAGATAAACGAGTCAAATCTTTCCAAGTCAGCGGGTGAAGATTTTGCTTTAGCTCATCGTCTGCAACATATCCTATATTGGCAGAAATTTCGCCAAAGTCTGCATGGCATCTTTGCGCGGCTTCCTCAACCGCATTCTCAAAATCCTGAATATAACTCTGGCGTAATTCGGGATTGCTACGCAGTACATTTTGAATACTTTTGCTAGTCAATCCAACAAGCCACTGAGCAGGCCAAAAAGTATCTTTTTTGGAGGGGGAGGTAAAGAGCATCTGTTCAAGCGCTAGTGTAGATAATTTTTCAGTAAACCCGTCTACTTCTGCCCAGCCCTTTGCAAATAGGGAGATCATAGCCCCTGTCGCAATCGCTACACGACGACGAGTTAAAGGCTCGGTTTGAGTACGAATGTTTTCGCCCCGTAAAACGGCCAAAATAACATTTCGAGCCGTCTCAACACCCAGTCTTTCAATGAACTCCTTTCCATTTGCGGTTAGCACCAGTTTTCCTTTTTCAGGGAAGTAATCATCAATGACCATTTTTCTCCACCTCAAACAGTTCTATTTGTTTATGGATTGGTTTAACGGGATCGCAATTTATCCACATCACATTTTTTAGGTTTACATTCTTCCACGCTAAGATTTCTTCTCGAATAATCTCAAGATATTCGGGGTTGTTTTCAAACAATACAAACCTCCTCTCCAAACCTGAGGCGGCGTTCCCAACGGTTCCTGAACCAGCAAAGGGGTCTAAAACAATGTCTCCTTTAAAAGAATAATATTGCACGACTTTTTCGGCCAGTTCTTTAGGAAAAGCCGCAGGATGTTTAGAATTTGTGGACGGGTTAATCTTCCACACGTTGGTGCGCTCGTAGCCATCCGCGATTTTTGAATCGTCTACGGCCTCGCGATCCGGGTGGTTCCGAATGAACCAATCAATAAGCAGGTCGGAATGTTTCCGGTACACCAAAATATATTCTGTCACAGGTACAGCCTTATATTGCAGAGGATTACGATCTGCCGCAAAACGTCTTCCCCGCCCGGTTGCCCATCCTGCTCCTTCCGGTTTTAACCAGATAATGTCATCAATAAAATCGTACCCTTCCTCGATAAAAAGTTGGTGAATGTCAAAAGGTACAGCAATTCGCCGCGAAGACTCATTTCGGGAGGCACGACGTATTAATACAGGCGCGATGTTAATGACAAAAAAACGCCCATCCGCCAACACTCGATGACACCGACGAATAATTTGTCGCATTTTGAAAAGATATTCATCGTAGGCTTCATATTCCGAGTATTCTGGGCGTGCATTGAAGTAAGGTGGCGAGGTAAAAATTAAATCAACGCTTTCAGCTGGCATGTCCTCCAATAATTGTGCCGAATCGCCTAACCCGACTGTGTTTCGCAAG
Source organism: Anaerolineales bacterium (assembly GCA_013359445.1). Lineage (GTDB taxonomy): Bacteria > Chloroflexota > Anaerolineae > Anaerolineales > JABWBV01 > JABWBV01. The sequence goes on from JABWBV010000648.1 coordinate 1,961, forward strand.
TTGGATAACGAATATTCTTTTTTCCCCTGTTTAATTTGGACAATTTTTGTCTCATCTTGTTTGAGCAAGCGGGCAGTCAAAATTTCGGGTTTAGTTGTTTTGGATGCGATAATTTCTGTACTGTAAGCATCAATAACTACCTCTCCGATTTTGTCTCCGTTTTTGGCGCACAAAGGCACGCGCCAGATATGGTAGCGATCATCAATTTCTGGCAAACCAAGTTTCATGACATTGGCAAGTTGAATCTCCGCCAGCCAATCTTTCACAATGCTTTTGGCTTGTTGCACATTCAAAACTAGATAATTTCGTTCTTCTGATACTAAAAGGCCGTTTCGTTTCATTTCTCACTTATGTCAGGGAATCTAAGCCGCCATCTGTCCGGCGGCAACCAGGAGCGTCTGCTCCACTACTTTGGGGAGGGTAATCGGATAAAAGCGGTCTGCGGCGTACGCATAATCTTCTCCGCTCTCGTCAATAATGCGAATATACCCGTGAGCTGTGGCAGTTTCATCGAGAATCACTCGATATAACTTGCCAATTTCTAAAGAGGCCTGATAATCTTCGTTATTCAGACAAATTGCGAAATGTTGGGGAGAGGTTTGTTTTTTCATCTCTATTTTTCAATCTAAAAAGGGTAACTTAAACTTAAATTCTTTTCTGCCAATTCCATTGGCCTCATACCAATGGATTTCGGCTGTATGGACTGTGCCATCTTTCAATTGTACCAGGGCCGTTCCTTTGAGCTTTCGCCACCGCCCATCCCCATATAATTTTTGCAGGCGTTTCAACTCACGAATGGAATGACCGATGGCAATGGTTTCAATTTGAGTGATGTTGCCGATGATTTCAAAGTCCATAGATTTCCTTCCAGGCGTTTATATCGTTCAAATTATACTTTGAACATCACCTTGCGCCTATCACCGCAGGGAGACCTTTCACTTAAACGCACTCTGACTCGCCTGATCCACAATCCACCGCTGCAAAAACACATACACCAAAAAGATCGGCAACAGCGTCAAAATCGAGGCCGCCAAAATCAAGCCCTGGTTGCCGGTGTGTTGGGTCTGATACCACACCAACAGCAGGGGGATTGTGCGATTTTCAGGGGAGGTGAGAACGATCAGGGGCCACAGATAATCGTTCCAGGTGGCCATGAACGTGAAGATGCCAAGCGAGGCGAGAACCGGCCCCATCTGCGGGAGGACGATGCGGGCGTAGATGCCGAACTCCGAGGCGCCGTCAATGCGGGCGGCGTCCATCAACTCGCCGGGGAGGGCCTCGATGAACTGTTTCATCATAAAAATGCCGTACGCGTCCACCATCGCGGGGATGATCAACGCCCACAACGAGTCGATCAGGCCGAGTTTGACCACGAGGAGATAGTTCGGGATCATCACTACTTGAAAGGGGATCATGATCTGGATCAGAATCACGCCGAACGCCAGATCTTTGCCCCGGAAACGGTACTTCGCGAAGATATACCCGGCAAACGAACTGGTGAAGAGCGTGATCGCCACCCGCGACAGGGCCACGACGACGCTGTTGATCACATTCCGTTCGAGCGGGATGGCGTCATCGGTCAGGATGGTGCGGTAGTGTTCAAGGGTGGGTTCCTGCGGGAAAAAGTCGGGCGGGGTTTTGAGCAGTTCGGCGGATGGTTTGAGGGAGGAGACGATGATGTAGAAAAACGGCAACAGCGTCGCGATCAGTCCCACCATCAGCACCGCATACGCGCCGGATTTGCCGAGGAGCCAAAAAGG
>JABWBV010000649.1 GCA_013359445.1 Anaerolineales bacterium
AAACTGCCCAATCGCCGAAATTTCTCAGGGGTGCGCTAAAAAAAATGCCTTGTGAGCCTTTCGGAAGCCCTTAGCCCTTGAATTCTGCAACACGCTCATCAATGGGTTTGGTTAAAAAGTCCTTTGCCCCACTCGATAAGGCTCGTTTGCGGGCCTCCGAGGTGATGTCTGCCGTGAGCACCAAAATGGGAAGGTAAATTTCAGGTGGGATTACGCGTTGGAGTTGTTCCATCACGCCGAATCCGTCCAGGTGCGGCATCAGTAAGTCCAGCAGGATCAAATCTGGTTGGAATTCTGCAAACAAGCGCAAGGCTTGTCGGGAGTCGACAACCCCTAAGATGCGACTGTAGCCCTCTCTTTCCAGTAAACTTTCCAGAACCGCGACGTTCGCTTCTTGATCATCGATGACCATGATTCTGGCGTCTTTCAGCTTTGGGTTTATCATTTCAACCTCCAAATTTTTCGCAGAAGCAGAGGAATTTTGTGGCCATGGCGCTCCCTTTCAAAATTCTTCTTTTGCCTCAGTTATTGTGTAAGTCCAGGGGATGCTGACTGTTTACTCAATTCAGGTGCGTGGTTTCACCAAATGATTTTTTCTCGAGGATTTCATCACCTTTAAGAAGTTTACCACCTCAAGCGGTTACATATACACCCCTGCTTTAACTTTTGTGTGAAAATGGCTTTTCTTGCCCCCCCCATTCCTTTTTTAGGAAACCCTCCACTGAAATGAAATATACCCCAACAAAAAAGGACTTCGTATCAACGAAGTCCTTGAAGTGGTTGAGAGGGTTTGGTTTATATCGTTTTGGTTTTCCGAAGGCGTAAGAAAAGCAAGGCACCACCCATGAGGAGGATGCCGGCCAGCCCTGCGACCCAGAAGGGGGTGTTATTGCGGATTGAGAGGTTGGTCAGGGTGACGGCTGTGGGGGAGTTCGACCCGATTTGGGCGGTGGCAAAGCCATTCGTTGGGACACTGTCATCGGTTGGCGTGACACCGTTGTCATAGTAAAGGCCCAATTCAATGGTGCATGGTTGTGGGCCACCGCCTGGACATGTTGTGCTAAGTCCTAACATAGATTGAGGAATGCTGAATTCTGTAATGGTATCGGTATCGCCTGCGGGCTGGACACTATCATAGCCTATTGCACCTGTGCCCTCAAAGACATCACAGAATTCATCAGCGCATGAAAATACTTGAGGGGCAAGGGGATTTCCATTGGATTGGGACCGTACGAGAAGGCGATAATCCACACCACTCATGGTTTCGTCCCCATCGCATGTCCCAGGGGGAACATCAAAACCAGTTAAATCATCATTATCAATATCTACACAAATACTTAGGTTAGGCGCTGTAGAGGTGTTTCGATCCCAAGAATTTTGAGTAGCCGTGCCATTACCCCAGAAATCAGTGCGGAAGTAAAGGTTTGTCGAATCGTTGGTCAAGAATATAGACTTAACATCGTAGTAGTCACTTCCAACAGGGGTGACATCCTGTGCGTCGTCAATAATGCGGCTACAACCCGCGGCTCCAATGGTACAGGTCGTTGGAGCAGTACCCCAATCGCCCGTATCGTCACCATCTAATGTTGGTGTCAACGCCAGGGCGGTTGAAATCACGAGAAGAACCATCATCCCCGCAAATAAGATGCTGTGGAGGAATTTGGCGGAAAGATTTTTCATTTTTAATCTCCTTTGTAGTTTTGATTGCTACTTTAAAAAAATAAGGTGAAAGAAAAAATTGCACATATTTTGTAAGTCATGACTATATCATTCATATAGTTGGGTTAATCACGTAAATGGTTCATTATTAACAGTATATTTCCTTGATTCTAATTGTTGACCTTAATTTTTCAAAATTAAAGAATAAAAAGGACTTCGATTTCCGAAGTCCTTTTTTACTAGCGTTTGATTGAGCTTTATTCCGTGATGGTTTTACGTCGTCGCAGGAGGATTATTGCCCCGCCGAGGACCAAAACCCCTGCCACACCGATGGCAACCATATTGTTGATGTTTCGAGCGGAGAGGGATTCGAGGGTGATGGCGGTAGGGGAACCAGTCCCGATCTCAACTCCTACTGACCCTGAGTCAGGAATATTATCGTCGGCAGGCAACCCGTTATTATCAAAATACAGGACGGTATCAATAATGCTACCATCGTCTGCTGAAGTTATACCTAAACTACTTGTAGTCGCAGAAATTTCCGTTACAACACCAGAAACAGCAACTGTTCCTGGTGTACCATTAATAAAAACTGTAAAATTATCATTACAGTTGATTAAATTGCAATCTGCAACTCTTACAATTCCTGAAACAATAAGAATTAAGCGATCAGTCAGTAGACCACCACAGCCACCAATACTACCAACCCCAGGTCCTTGTCCCGGAATGTCTAAGCAGATCCGTACAAATTCTCCAGAACTGAAACTTGTTGCCGCGTAAGTATCAAATCGGAAAAATAAATTCGAAGTATCGTTTGTCGCCCATACTTCTGCTATATCATTATCATCAGGAACATCGTCAGGCGCTACTTCATTCGGGTCGTTGGTAACAAAAGAGCACCCCGAATTACCAGCCGTACAGCTTGAATGCCCTGGCCAATCAACTGGGTTGCCATCAACAGTAATTGTTGTTGCAAACGCTACCCCCACAACCAATACCCCTAACAGCAAACTCAATAAAGTTGCTCGCTTAAAAAGTTGAAACTGCTTTTTCATAAAAAAATCTCCTAGAAATAAAATAATCGTATCTTAGTTCGATAAAACCCTAAACTCAAACCAACGTTTTTCGTGTAAGGTTGAAAACTATCTCGGATTTAATCTAATAGTTGTACCAACATTATAAAAAGTTCATTTTTCATTACTATTCTAATGCAATCTGTAAATTTTAATCCTGCAAATACCCCGTAAGTCATAGATTCTTCCATTATCATAACCTTACAAATCCATTCATCCTCTGAAATAGACCCTTTTTCAGGCTCTGGTTTCAGATCGATTTTCAAAACAAGGACTTCCCCTCATGAAATTCACCCACGGCTACTGGAAAATCCGCGAAGGCCTCCGCGCCTACCACCCCGCCGAAGCCTACGACCTCGAAACCGGCCCCGGCTCCATGATCGTTTACGCCCCCACCACCCCCATCCGCCACCGCGGCGACACCCTCAACGGAAAAATGCTCACCATCCACTTCTCCAGCCCCGCGCGGGATGTGATCTGCGTGCGGATGGAACATTGGCAGGGGGGGAGGGCGCGGGGACCAGCGTTTGACATCAAACGTGACGAAGGGATAAGGGATATCGTGACGAGTGATGAAGAAGGAACCACCCTCACCAGCGGACGCCTCTCCGTCCGCGTCCGGCGGGACGCGTGGGGCGTGGAATTCCTCGCCGATGGGCGCATCCTCACCCGGAGCGGGCACAAAGGCATGGGCATCATCGAAACCGACCGGGGCGAGCACTACCTGCACGAACAACTCTCCCTCGGTGTGGGCGAAAACGTCTACGGGCTGGGCGAACGCTTCACCGCGTTCGTCAAAAACGGGCAAGCCGTAGACATCTGGAACGAAGACGGCGGCACCGCCAGCGAACAAACCTACAAAAACATCCCCTTCTACCTCACCAACCGCGGCTACGGCGTCTTCGTCAACCACCCCGGACGCGTCTCCTTTGAAGTCGCCTCCGAAAAAGTCTCCCGTGTCCAGTTCAGCGTCCCCGACCCAAACGCTCGAATACTTCGTCATCTACGGCCCCACCCCCAAAGAAATCCTCGAAAAATACACCGCCCTCACCGGACGCCCGGCCCTGCCCCCCGCGTGGTCGTTTGGCCTGTGGCTGTCCACCTCCTTCACCACCAACTACGACGAAGCCACCGTCACCGGCATCATCGAAGACATGGCCGCCCGCCAACTCCCCGTCCACGTCTTCCACTTCGACTGCTTTTGGATGCGCGAATTCAACTGGTGCGACTTCCAATGGGACTCCCGCACCTTCCCCGACCCCGCCGGGATGCTCGCTCGCCTCAAAGCGCGCGGCCTCCGCCTTTGCGTCTGGATCAACCCCTACATCGCCCAACGCTCCCCCCTCTTTGCCGAAGGGAAAGCAAACGGCTACCTCCTCACCCGCCCCAATGGCGATGTCTGGCAAATTGACGAATGGCAACCGGGCATGGGCATCGTAGACTTCACCAACCCCGCCGCGCGCCAATGGTTCAGTGCCCACCTCAACACCCTCCTCGACATGGGAGTAGACGCCTTCAAAACCGACTTCGGCGAACGGATTCCGACCGACGTGACCTACCACAACGGCGCGGACCCGGTCAAAATGCACAACTACTACGCGTTTCTCTACAACCAGACGGTATTCGAAACCCTGCGTGCGCGGACACCGTACCCCGTCGTGTTTGCCCGCTCCGCCACCGCGGGAAGCCAGCAGTTCCCCGTCCATTGGGGCGGCGACTGCGAATCAACCTTCGAATCGATGGCGGAGAGCCTGCGCGGGGGGCTGTCGCTCGGCCTGTCTGGGTTCGGCTTTTGGAGCCACGACATCGGTGGGTTTGAGGGTCGTCCGCCCGCGGAGATTTACAAGCGTTGGGTCGCGTTCGGCCTGTTGTCCTCCCACAGTCGCCTGCACGGGAGCGGTTCGTACCGCGTGCCCTGGTTGTACGATGAAGAAGCGGTGGACGTTCTACGCTTTTTCACCCAATTGAAATGCCGCCTGATGCCCACACTCTACGCCCACGCCCTCGAAGCCCACACACGCGGCCTCCCGATGATGCGTGCCATGCTCCTCGAATTCCCCGACGACCCCGTCTGCCAAACCCTCGACCGCCAATACATGCTCGGCGACTCCCTGCTCGTCGCCCCCGTCTTTTCATTTGAGGGGGAAGTGCAATATTACCTGCCCAAAGGGTTTTGGACGAACTACTTCACCGGCAAACAGCTCAAAGGCCCGATCTGGGTACGGGAAACGCACGGATTCCAATCCCTGCCGTTGTGGGTACGCCCCAACACCCTCCTCGCCCTCGGCGCCCACGACGACCGCCCCGACTACGACTTTGCCGCAGGCGTAACGTTGGAAGTGTACGAATTAGGCTATGGCGAAAAAACAGTGGACATTCCCACTCAAACGGGCGAGGGGACGGTGCGGTTCGTCGTTTCCCATCACAGCAACCAGTTCTCCGCCCGTTGTGAAGGCGAGGTGACCGATTGGAAGTTGCTTTTAGTGGGGATTTCCGGTGATTTCTCCGTTGAAGGCGGTACAGCGGAGCGGATCCCGCGCGGCGTGCTGGCGACGGTCGGAGAGGGGAACCGGTCGGTTATGGTTACGTTTTAACGCTTCAGCACCACCTCTCTATCTCTGTCATTCCGAGCACAGCGTGTCATTCCGAGTGCGGATGTACCAATCCGACGCTTTGCGACGAGGAATCCCTGATACGATCATCATACCCGGCTCTCCCACAGAGAGGCCTCTTCCCCATCATCCCAGGGATTTCCCCCTCAGGTCGAAATGACAGTTTCTGGCGTCATTCCGAGTGTAGCGAGGAATCCCTGATTCACCTATTAAAACGGCCTCCCCATTGGGGAGGCCGTTTTTTGCGCGTTAAAAATATTTCTCCTCTCGTAACTACTCAGGCCAGACCCTAAAGGTTTTGTTTGCAAGAGAAGACTGTCGAAAAATGTGTGTCGTTTGCAAAACGAGCCATAAATTCATCGAGAAAA
>JABWBV010000650.1 GCA_013359445.1 Anaerolineales bacterium
CGTTTACATGGCTATTTATCTGGACGAATTCAATAAGAAGATGGATTCTTATAAGGATATCACGGATGCCGGGAAGAAGCAGAGCATGGCGTATACAGAAACGCCGACTGTAAATCTGGTGGAAGCGACCAATTCTTATCTGAAAGCCAAGTCTTTGGATAAGTATGATGTTTACGGTCCGGAAGGTCTGAACAAGCAGATCAGCGATTGCTACGTATATACGCAGAACTGCGGATTGGCGAATTTCAGCCAGAAGAAGTATGCAGAAGCATTGCCGATGTTCGAACTCGCAGCTGATATTTCGGCTTCCAGCAAAGTTGTTGATTCACTGAACATTAACAATGCTGCAGTGAGTGCGATGAACGGCAAAATGTATGACAAGGCGATTCCGCATTTCAAACGTTTGACCGAGATCAACTACGGTAAAGGAAACACCTGGTTGTTGCTCGGACAGTGCTACCGCGAGAAAGGCGATACTGTTGCTTATAAAGCTACTATCGCTGATGGTTTGAAGAAGTATCCGACTGATGCTGATCTGCTTACAGAAGATGTGAACATCAAATTGGCTGCAGGTAAAACCGTAGAAGCAGTGGCGCAATTGGAAGCTTTGACGGCTCAGCGTAAGGACGATGCGGAGTTGTTCTTCGTCGAGGGTGTTGGTGACTTCTTTGCGGTAGCGGGCGATGAAGGGGATGGTGTTGCCCTCGTCGAGGAGGTTGATCGCGGCGGTGACCCGCGCGAGGGCGAGGCCGGTTTGGGTGGATATTTGGCGAGGGTAGTTGGGGGTAATTTCCATAGGAACGTAAAGCGTAAAACGAAAAATAAGGGATGGAGGGGGGAGTATATCAAAAAAAATTCGGATTTTTGTCACTCTGTAAGATTGAGGAGGCAAACTGGAGAAGATGAGATTTTTGAGGAACAACTGGTTTGTAACTGATTTCGGATAAAATGAGGACATGGACACTGATTTTTTATCTGATTCTTTTACCTTGCCCGATGGATTGGTTTTAACTATTCGACCTATTCGCCAGGATGATGCCGGTCGGTTACAGGAATTTCACTCCCGTCTTTCCCAAGAGACGATTTATTATCGCTTTTTGGAAAATCATCCCGTTTTGTTGGATAAGGAGGCGAAGTATTTTACAACCCTGGACTATGAAACGCGGGTGGCACTGGTGGCGACGCTCGTAACGATGAATAAAGAGGACATTGTGGGGGTGGCCCGGTTTGATGTGTTTACGCCGAATCAGGAAGACACGGCAGAAGCGGCGTTTGTGATTGAGGATCGGTTTCAAGGGATGGGGTTGGGGACGGCATTGATGCTACGGTTGGCTCGGAGGGCGTTGGCGGTGGGGGTGTATTATTTTGTTTTTACCGTGCATTGGACGAATGAGGCGATGCTTAAACTTTTACGGAAAAGTGGTGAAGTGATCGAACGCCATCAAAGCGGGGGGGTGTATGACGTGCGGGTGCAGTTGAGTGCGTTTGTGGATTCTTAAAGATAACTGCGAATCATAAAAAGAGCCGCACGTGCGTTGACGTGCGGCTCTTTTTATTGGCGAAAATTTATTCCCGTGGGAGGGGGATGATTAGCCAGCGGGCGGCTGGGACTTCGGGTTGTGGACCGAGGGCGTTATACAGGCGGATCAGGTCCGGGGTTATGTTGAATTGGGCGGCGAGGGCATCTACGGTGGTTTCTTGATCGTTTAAGTACACAACAAAACGAGGTAATCCGGTTGGGTCCGTGAGGCCAACGGGGACCACGATGCGTAAGCCCACCCACAGGCTCTGGCCCTCCACGAGGACATTGATCGCGGCGAGCACTTCGGGCGTGGTGTTGTATTGTGCGGAAATGGACGTATAACTCTGGGCTTCCTGAACCACATGAATGACGAGGGGCGGGTTAGTGCCCAAGGGCGTACCAAAGCCGGGCGCGGGGGACGGGAAAAACGTGGGGGTAAGCGTCACTGTGGGAGTAGGCGTCACCGTAGGCGTGGGCGTCACCGTAGGGGTGAAGGTGGGGGGCGCAGAGGTCGGGGAAGGGCTGGGCGTGGGGGATGGGAGGGGAAGCGCGGTCGCGGGTAGGGGGGTGAAAGTTGGGGCAGGGATGTCGATAAGGGCGGAGGCGGCCGCGAGGGAGGGTGTGGCGGTGGGCGTTGATGGGAGTTGTCCGCCAAAGGGAAGGATATTCAAGGCCCAAAGGGTGATAAATCCGACCACCGCCAGGAGGACGACTATGAAAATGCCGCCAAGACGAAGCCGCGAACGCTCATCGTCTTTGTGGGTGCCGCGAATTTCAGGGGGTAGGGTGAGGGTTTTGCCTTCGGCTCGGTAGACCGCGCAATGCAAATATTGGTCACTGAGGCAAAAGGTTTGTTGATGATCGAGTTGGATCGGGTCCGGGTGTGTGGGCACGTAACAATAGTTCACCCGCGAGGGGTATTGGTAATGTGTGGTGGCATCACTCGGAAGGCCGAGAAAAGGACAGTGGGAGGTGATTTCCGCTTGATTTTCTGGATCAGCCGTATTCTGAGTAGTCATTTTATTTAAATCCCTGGGTTTGGTGTGGCTGTGGGTGGTGATAAAGTGGGGGGGGCTTCCGTAGGTTGGGTTTCAGGTGTCGCGGAGGGCGTTGGGGAAGCCGTCGGCGGCACGGGGGTGGATACGTTTGAGGTTGGGATGGGTTCTGTGACCAGCGCCGAGGTCGGCGAGGGGGTGGGAAGTTCGGGCAGTTTGGGGACGTATAGTTTTTGTCCGGTAAAAATTTGGGTGGAGGTCCCCATACAGTTGCCCTGTTGGAGTTGGGCTACAGTTATGCCGGTTGCGGTGCTGAGGAGGGTGAGGGTTTGCCCGGCTTGCACCGAGTAAATGGTCCAACCAGCCGGGGGGGTGCAAATTGTGGGTGAAGCGGTTGGGGTTGCTGGCTCCTCAAGGGTTGGAAGGGGAGAGGCAACCAAGGTTTCGGTAGGAAGGGATGGGGCCGGGGTATCCGTTGGAAGTGGGGCAAACACGGAGGGCTTTTCAGTGCCCCCCATTGGAAACAACGTCGCGGTGGCAATGGGGCGAGTGGGAATGAGTGTGGAGGTCAGGGTTGGGTTGCCTGCCGTAGAGGGAACCCTAGCACTATTCATCAGCACAAAGAATACAACCCCTATCAGCATCACGACCCCAAAAAGTAGGATGACGCCCAATTGTCTGATCGTGAGCCACGGGGAAAGATTATTTTGGAGGGTAGGCGCGTCGGTCCATTCCACCATTTGGAGCGAAGGTGGGATGCGTTTGCCTTCCGGAGCTTGATAAACCGAACATTGCTGAAAATGCCCCGAAAGGCAATACTGAAGTTGGTGTTCCTCACTGGGGGGAGCGAGAGGTCGGACATGTTGGCAAAAATTTCCCACGGATGGATAATTGAACATGGTGGAGGGATCATCTCGACGCCCTAGATATGGACAGGGGGAATTGGCCATTAAAGTGATTATACAATAGACTGCCCTGTTTTTAGAGGTTTCGCAACAATTCTCAGGATCGCGAAACGTCAGGGGCGAGTGCAACCCCAAACCGCTTTCGGGCGTAAATATTTTTACCGATTAACCCTGGAGGCTTATATTTGGACTTTTGACAAAGTTTGCCAAAAAGATGGAACTGCATAAAATTGGGAGTTGTGACAAACCAATTTCAGCAGTTCCGCGAAGCAGTTTACCAGAA
>JABWBV010000651.1 GCA_013359445.1 Anaerolineales bacterium
ATCCTGTCAATCGTCAAACTGGCAATCGGCCAGGCAGGGATGATCCAGAGGGGCGGGCGTTCGGCGGTGTAGTACGTCCAGATTTCGGTTTGCGTGCCCCAACTTTCGATCACCAACCCGCCAATCATGCCAACGAGGACGATTTTGGCGTCCTGTTTCAGGTTGGCGTGGGCCATGATCATGAGGGACATGAAGAGGAAGATGCCGAGCAACAACCAGTCCATGTATCGCCACCATTCCCCGTCCCAGGGAATGTACGACAAATACTCTTCCGCCAGCGGCCACCAGACGTAGCCAAGCAAAAAGAGCGTGAGGGCGAACATGCTCATGAGCGTGTAACTGGCGCGGTTCCAACCCAGAAGATGGAGGATTTTTGATTTTTGATTGCTGATTGGGGATGATTCTTGACTGTTTTCCATAAAAAATCTATGTTCTATTCCCTTACCCGATAGCGAAAGTCGCAGTAGGCCGCGCCTTGCATAAGTGTTTGGGTGCGGGTGAGTTCAATGTCCGGGTTGAAGCCTTCGATCAGGGAATAATCCCGATTGCAGGAGAGGACCGCGCCCAGTTCCGGGATGCCGAGGGCGCGGTACAGTTCGGCGTACCGGCACCGCGTGACGTTGAAGGCGAAGCGGTCGGGCGTTTGGTCGAGCACTTCGATTTGGAGGGCGTCGTCTTTGCTCCACGCGGGGAGGATGTCGCCAAACGCGGATAAACTGTCATCCCCCAGTTGGCGGGCGAGTTCCGCGCCTTGTGTCTGGGCCACGCGGATGATCGTATCCCGAAGGATGGCAACGACCCGGTCGCGGTCAAATTCGCTCGCGAGCGCGTCCACAAAGGGGGCGAGGATGCGGGCTTCGATTTCTCGGCGTTTGAGCACGCCGATATTGTTGAGGGTGTCGGGGGGGAGAGGGGGCATGGGGAAGAGGAGAAAAGGGCAGGGGGGTGGAGTTGGGGAAAATATATCACATTCTTTTCGAGAAATTGGATTACACTATTTTGGTCGGCAAGTCGGCAAATTAACCAACTAACCAATCAACCAATCAACCAACTAACTAATCACCCCCCCCCATGTTTTATCAATTTTACCTGCTTCTTCAACAGCCCAAAGTGCGTGTCCGTGCGCTGAAACATTGGGCTTTGTGGACGCTGACCACGGCGTTGGGGTGGGCGTTGGCTGGGTTCGCGGGGTTGCCGATCGGGCGGGTGATGTTTGCCGAAGCAGATGTCCGGGGGATGCTGTCCGTTATGGGGACGATGGGCATATTTGGGATGCTGATTGGGGCACTGATCGGAGCCAGTCAGTGGATGTACTTGCGTTGGCGTATTCGTGAGGCCAGTTGGTGGATTCCGGCGACGGCTTTAGGGTGGGGGCTGGGGCTTCCGTGTGCGTTGTTGTTAAACATGTGGGCAGGGTTTCGTATCTCTGCGCTTATGTACGGGGTAGTGATTGGGTCAGCCGTTGGATTGGGGCAATGGCTCCTGTTGAAGCGGTGGACCGTTCCCGCCGCGCGGTGGATTCTGATCTCTATCGTTGCCCTGCCCATAGGGATGACTTTGGTCGGGTATATGGATGCACAAGTGGGAGTGCGTTCCGCGGTGGCCTGGGAGCAAATGCGATGGGGTACTGCTTTTTCTGGGGGTATTGCTGGGGTCTTTGTGGGGTTGTTGACTGGGGTCACCTTATTGGTGCTCCTCTCTCGACGGCGCGAGGTGGTTCGAAAGGATTGAAGGGAAATCCATATAGGTAACTCGCTTGACGCTTCGTAAAACTTTATGCTAGTATGATTAAAGATATTTGACCCATATACTGATAGGTATCTTTTCGCCCCTGTTCCCTTTGGGGAATGCCGTCCTTCCATGAAAAGCTACGTCGAAAGTCTATCCTAGGAGAAAAAGTATGAAAATTAAGCATCTAATACTCATGATTGTGTTGGTTGCCGCGATGGGCCTGGCCGCCTGCACACGTTCGGCTTCGGAAGCTCCCACTCAGGTTCCTGGCACAGATGCCACCCAAGCCACCACAGACCAACAGCCGCCCAGCAATATGGAAACGGCTGTGGCAGGTGGTGGTTTTGCGACCCAAACAGCTCAAGCGGCTGTCACCACCCCCGGAGAACCCTCCACGGGCGAAACCCCCGCAGGTGATCCTGCAACGGGCACGGACGCGACCCCCGTTCCTGAAGGGGCTGAACCCACCGTCGCCCCCGGCACGGGCGAAGATACCGGCACCGGACAAGAGCCTACTGCGGTTCCCCCCACAGCCCCCGCCGAACCTACCGCCGCCTCAGGTGGGTCATGTACATCTCCTTATACGGTACTGGCCGGGGAATGGATTTGGTCGATTGGCCGAAAATGTAACATCTCGCCCCAGGCGATCATTGACGCGAATAATCTCGCTTGTTACTACGATCTCGCCGGGCGGTTACAGTGTCCGTTGTATGCGGGTGATACGCTGGTTCTGCCTGCTAACGCCGCCCCCTTTACCGGGCCGTAGCAATTTGCGCTTGTTCCTGGATTTACAGTTCCAGGAAATGTTAAATCTTTGCAGGCTTCCGAAGACGTAGACAACCACCTCTTCGGAAGCCTGCCCCCTGAAAAAGGGGTGTGATACTTTTTGGGCAGGGGGAAGGGATAAACAGCGGCATATTTGATTTCCCATGTCATTTGAAATACTTCAATCTGTGATGAAATTTGAGGGACGGGTGTTTGATGTCCGTTCGGATGTGGTGCGTTTGCCCGATGGACAAACAACGCCATTGGATGTTGTGATCCACGGAGGTGCGGTGGTGATCGTGCCAATCGACGCGGATGGTTCGATCTGGTTTGTGCGTCAATATCGTCATCCGGCGGGCGTAGAATTGGTGGAATTGCCTGCAGGGGCGGTGGAAGCTGACGAAGATTTACTTGCGGGCGCTCAGCGTGAATTGCGCGAGGAGATTGGGTATTCGGCTGGGCATCTCGAAAAAATCGGGAAGTTTTTTCTTGCCCCTGGGTATTCGACTGAACTCCTCCACATTTTTCTGGCTCGTGATTTGACCTTTGCCCCCCTCCAGGGGGATGTGGATGAATTTTTGCAAGCGGAAAAATATTCTCCGGCAGAAGCCTATGCGATGGCTCAAAATGGTACGATTCAAGATGCCAAAACATTAGCGGCCCTGTTTTTAACCTGGCCATCTTTGGGGGGCTAATCGCTGTGGCATGATGGTGTAAGGTTGATATTTGTTGCCGTGAGTTTGTGGTAATTTGATTTCCCGACTTGCCCTTCCCCTTTACCCATGCTATAATCACTGCGTTCTATTAAACAAAAGATGCGGTAACCTTTATCATCTTTTAGGGGCGCGGTTAGCTAAAATTTTTTTTCAGGAATTTTGCGTTTTCTCATATGTTCTTTTTCCCGCCATTAACTTCGGGTGGTTCTGAGGTTGGTAAGCGGATGATATGTTCAAACCCCCTCATTTGAATGGCCTAAATCACATGGACGGCGAAGTTTTTTCGCGTTTATGCGTTTTCACTTAGGATTTTTGTGCAAAACGCCTCCACATGAATTTGAAAAATTGAACCCCTAACCTTTTTGTAAAATTAATTAATCCCGGTTCTACCGGGAATACTGTGAAAGAAACCGAAATTTTGAAGGTGGTGGGGGATGGCCATCCCCCACCACCTTCAAAATTTCGACCACTTCACACCAAAAACGGTAGAGCC
>JABWBV010000652.1 GCA_013359445.1 Anaerolineales bacterium
ATCCCCCAGAACAAGCCTTGACCCGCGCCGGGCAACTTCCAGGACCCTTATCCGGATTGATCGGCGAGGCCGTCGCTCATTCCCGCAAAACGGGACGCCCCTTGTTCAGTCGAAAACCGGTGCTGGGGGCATTGGTCGAAACCTTTCATGCTACGAATCTGCCCCCGCTCCGCGCATTCGCCTCGCAGATTGATATGGCGGCCCATCACGGGGTGGAGAGCGCTGATTTGATGACCGATGTCGCCCGCGGGCTGGCGCGCGAATATCACGAGCGTGTCATGGTCGAAAAGGAATTGTTGGGGAGTAAGCTGACCACGCGTGTGGCGTTCTTTTTCTTCTTTCCGGCAGTGGCCATTCTCCTGATGGCTTTTCTGATCCCGGTCATTCAGATGTTTTGAGGTTTCCATGAGTTTTCAAGAGATTCAAATAAGTATTCCCATCTTTATGGCAGGAGTGGGCCTGGGTTTCTTTGGGGGAATTGCCTGGATGGTGGGTTTTGCCAAAAGGGAACGACCATGATGACGGCAATGAAAAAAATATTCCCCTTTCTCTTCCCCGTCGGGTTTTGGGCCTTTTTGGCGGGTCTCCAAATCCGCGCGGCCCTGGAACCATTCAATCTCGTCCCCATTTTATTGGCTTTGGAAAGCGGATTAGTCGCCTATGCGTTGCTCACGCGTCGCGAGGAAAAGCGGACTGCCCCTCGGAGCCGAAAATGGTTAGCTTGGCTCTCGGTCGGCTTACCCCTTACCCTTGAAATTGGCCCGACTTCCATCTTTTCTCAAACTGTGGCCCTCACCGGCCTTGGGTTAACCCTTTGGGGGTTGGTCACTCTCGGAAAATCCTTCGGCATTGCCCCTGCCGATCGCGGGTTGGTTGCGGTCGGCCCCTACCGGTTCATCCGGCATCCGATGTATGCCGGAGCGATGCTGATGGCCACGAGTGCCCTTTTCCAGCAAGCCACCTGGTGGAACCTGGGTATTTTCGGCTTGTTAGCCGCCAGTGCTGTGGTGCGGATCGTTTGGGAAGAGCAAATCCTGCGCGACTATTCCTTCTACGCCCAAATCGTACGATGGCGGCTGATTCCAGGGGTGTGGTAATGGACTACGTATTGTTGACCTGCTTTGCCCTGTTGGTTCTGGCCCTATATCTTTGGGCACGCGTATCTCTGGCGCATATTCTGGCTGAGAAATTAACCGGAGAAATCCTCCATATCACTCCCAGTGAGCGCCCCTTTCTGCTCGTCCTGATCGGCCTCGTTCTCGGAAGAATGCCATCTCAGAAAAATCTCACCCACGATTTGACCGCTCAATGGATGCAGGCTGGGGTCATTTCCATGTTATGGCAATACCGGAGGGCACAGCGCGCCCTTCAGCCACTTCGCGAGTCAGCAGGAGGCCGTTGATGAGACGTGCCCTGTTTGACAAGCCCGCCCGACGGTTCTTTCTGATCCGGGCTGAAGACATGTCCGGGGTTTCAGGAACAGGCATTGTGGCAGAAGGGGTGGCTTTTTCCACCGGAAAGGTTGTCCTGGCCTGGATCCGTCCTCCGTTTGCCATTGGTATCTTTGAAAGTGTGTTCGATTTGATGGCCGTCCATGGACACCAGGGAAAAACCAAAGTGCGTTGGGTCGATCAGGAGGAGAGGGAGGCATGTCATTCACAGAAATTGCCAGTTACTTGTATGCCACTTGGCGAGGATTAATTCATGCAATATTCCACGCATCTGGGACGCTTAGAAGTTGTCCTCGACCTACGGTGGCGAACCCTCGGTGGAACGGTAACGGCTGTTTTTGGGATGTTTTTGTTGATGACTTCCTTCACCTCAGTTTTTTTTCAAAAATCAAACATGGATCCTGCCGTCCCCTCTTCTAACCCAAGCCTATCCACTCAGAAAAACATGCCCATGTTAAAAACCCTTCCTACGCCTACCTTTCCCCCCACGCCTCTTCCACCCTTGTGGGAGGTTGCCCCCGAACCTTCCCTGCCTGATCTCGTTCTTCTCACCCCTCCCGAAAAGTGGCAGCCTGCTGAAGGCGAAGCTGTTCAGGAAGTGACAGCCAAAATCGCGCAAAAGCTGGCCGATACCATCCACCACAATCCGGCCTTGCTTGAGATCACTGGCACCGTGACTGCCGTCCAAGCTTTCTGGCTGGTCTATGGCGGGCCGGTCGAATTCCGTCGTACCGGGCAAAGCTGTACCGAAAGCCGGGCTGCACGCGGCCTGCCCCACATGCCTTGTGACCAGGGGATATGGGGAGAAACGGTAAGTGCCAATCTCGTGCTGGTCTTCAAAGAGGCAACACCCTCCAAATTAGCCACCCATCCGCGTTGGTTTGTTCACGAATTGGGGCATGCTTTCAGTTACGCAACCGGGAAACAGGCAGAACGCGATGTCCCTCATTCCTTACTGTCCCGAAACACGTTTGCCGGGCCGCTCAACGCCTGGCAGTTCAGTTCTAGCGTTGAACCGGGAGAAGTGTTCGCTGACTTGTTCCTGGCCTGGGTGTTCGACGCCTGGGGGCAAACCGGGAACGGAAAATTATTCATGGATATGTTCGCTCCGGTATGGCTGGGAATCGCCATCCTGGACTAAAAAAACAAGGAGACAAAATGAAACTTCTTCGCATCTTATTGTTAACCCTCTTCCTGGCTTTGGGAGCGCTATCCGCTTCACAGGCAGAAGATACCCATCAGGTTTTTCTCCCCCTGATCATCCGGCCCCCCACCCCTCCCGTAAATTGGCCGGAGGCACAATTTGGGCTAAACGTCACAAATTTCACCACGAGTGGCGGGATCAACCAGGTTGTCGAGAGTGGGGCAGGTTGGGTGCGCGGGCCGGTCGTGAATTGGGGGGGAGTGGAAGCCGTCGAAGGGGTTCGCGACTGGAGTGTGCTGGCCGCGCTGGATATCGAACTCGATACGGTGAGCCAGATGGGGCTTACTCCGATTCTGATCGTTTCAGGCACGCCCTCTTGGGCACAATCCGTCCCTGAGCAAACCTGTGGCCCAATCCTGAGTGAAAAACTCCCTGCCTTTGCCAGTTTTATGGGGGAACTGGCGGACCGGTACGCCGGGCAAGTGCAGTTTTGGGAGTTGTATCCGACACCAGATGTAGATCGGAATTCACTCGAAGCAGGGCCAGGCTGTTGGGGGAACCCAGACGATCCGTTTTATGGGGGCGGGGAATACGCCAGGATGCTCGCGGGAGTCACCCCCGTAATCAAGTCAACCAATCCAAATGCACAGGTTTTGCTTGGCACTCTGATGTTGGACTGTGACCCGGACACCCCACCCCCCGGACGAGATTGTAGTTCTTCCCGTTTTCTGGAAGGGGTACTCCAAGCCGCCGGGGGTCAACACTTCGATGCCGTTGCCTTTCAGGCCGCAGATGGGTTTGCGATTCTGGATTTCCCGTGGGGGACGGCCTACCAGTATTCCGAACCGAACTGGCATAGCGGCTGGTTGAACACCGGCCCGGTCGTAATGGAAAAGGCCAACTTCATCCGTGGGGTATTGGAAGAATATGGGGTCACGGACAAACGGCTGGTTAACACCCGCGCGGCCATTCTCTGTTATGCCTGTCAAAATTTCCCCCCGTTCTTTGTTGATAAAGAAGGGTATCTCGTCCAGACTTATGCCGCCGCGCTGGCCACGGGCGGCGTGGTCC
>JABWBV010000653.1 GCA_013359445.1 Anaerolineales bacterium
GCCAGGTCTCCGGCCCGTAACCCGTCACCACATTGAACACCCCCGGCGGAAAACCCGCCTCGTGCAAGCCCCGCGCGAGTTCCACCGCCACAATCGGTGTCTCCTCCGACGGTTTGGCGATCACCGTATTCCCCGCCGCCAGCGCAAATACAATCATCTTCACCAGCAACACCAACGGCGCGTTAAACGGCGAAATCGCCGCCACCACCCCCAACGGCTCCCGAATCACAAACGACAACCGGTGCGTCTTATCGTTCGGGAAGGTATCTCCGTACAACCGCCGCGCCTCCCCCGCCGCCGCCCGAAACAGATTGGCGGAATACCCCGTCTCATATTTCGCCTTCCGAATGGTCGAACCGGATTCATCGATCAAAATATCCAGGAACCGATCCTCGTGCGCCTCGATCCAATCCGCCGCCCGTAACATGATCCGCTCCCGATCTGCCGGAGCCAATCCGGCCCACGCGGGGAACGCCCCCCGCGCGGCCTCCACCGCCCGCGCGATATCCGCGCCCGTCCCCCGCGCGGCGTGTCCGTACACTGTCTGGGTTGCCGGGTTATAGACCGGAAACGTTGCCCCGTCCGAGGCGGGTGTTTCAAGACCATTGATGAAGTGAGGGTAAGTGCGTGTCATTTTGTTTTATGTTCCTTATTTTTTTCTTCCGTAACTACTCAGACCCTAAAGGTTTTTCTCGATGAATTCAGGAACGCATTTGCAAACACTGCCCGTTTTTCCGCATTCATCTCTTGCAAACAAAACCTTGATGCCTCGATGCCGCCAAAATGGTCGGCTCGGTACTGACCTCGTACAACAAATCCAGCCACAACTTGCGCCGGTCCCCCTCCAGCCTGTTGTAACTCTCATCATCGGAAGAGATCGCCGGTTCAACCCCTGCCAACTTGAGCGTTTCAAAGCCCACACCTTCGTGCAAAGGCGCAATCTCTCCGACGGTTGCAAAATATCCGCGAAAACTCCCGGGCGGCGCCTGGTCATCCCCTCGACCCCGCGCAAACAACGATTCGACATCGGCCCGGTATTCAATCCAATCGGGAACCTTTCGGATCAAGTCCCCCAAAATGCCGTAGCGGCTGATAAAGGCCGAAAAAAGGACGCCACCCACCTGCAACCGGTCATGCACCTCTTTCAAGGCCAGTTTCCGATCCGCCTCTTCCACCAGATGATAGAGCGGCCCCATGAGCAGGACTGCGTCAAAATCCTGCCCGGCAACCTCGCTCAAATCGCGAGCATCTGCCACGACCAATGTCGCCTGTTTCTCCAATCCTCCCGCCGCAAGGTTCTCCCGACAGATGTCCAACTCGACCGGGGACAGGTCCACCGCGGTGACCTGGTATCCGCGCCGGGCCAGTTCAAGCGTATATCGGCCCGTCGCCGCACCGACTTCGAGGATTTTGCCTTTCGGCGGAAGATATTCGTCCAAATACCGCCAGGTCAAATCATGTTCGAGCTGGTGGCGAACCAGTCGGTCATGTTCTCCGTGCAGATTGTTGTTGTAATAAGCCGCAATATCGCTGACATTATCCAGCATAGGATTCTCCTTTCTCCGCTCAATGGTTCAGACTTTCAAGTCGGGGATTGCATTGTTCATAATAATTTTACTGATCTCCAGCGAAACCTCATTCAGAGAACAATCCATCTCCCCCCGAAACCACACCTGATACAAATTCACTAACCCTCCCGCAAAGAAGTTCGACCGGACGATGAAGGCGGGCGAACGCTTAAACTCGATGGGAATATCCGAGTCCGTTTCCATGTATTGCACAAACAGCCGTTTTAACTTGAGCAAAAACGGTTCCGACCCACTGGCATTGATGAGAATCCGGTAAAACTCCAAATCCTCCTCCAGGTAATTTGAAATATTCTCCAAGAGCGGGAGCGGATTCTGAAAAAAATTCTTATACCGAAACTCGCCTAAAAACTCGAACATTTTTTCAATAATCTCATTTTCGATCTGCTCGATCACCGCCCGCGTATCCTGATAATGCGCGTAGAACGTGCCGCGGTTAATGTCTGCCCTCTGCACAATGTCCGTCACCGTGATTTTTTCCACAGGTTTTTCCTGGACTAACTCAACAAACGCCTGCCGGATCAACTTCCGGGAGCGGATGGCACTTTTGTATTCTGCTTTGCTCATCGTGACCTTTGTGTTTCTCAAATTGGGAACGTTGTATTAAAAAACGGAAAATCCGACAAACCTACCCCTGCCTGTCGGATTTTGTACAAATCCGAAAATTCTGATGATTGACGTCCTTTTGGGGCTTAATATAATACAGAAATTCGCAAAATTCAACACCTGTATATTTTTGAAGCAATCAACGATTTTATATCTACGGAGTTACGCTATGGTCCCCGCCACCACCCTGTCCCCCAAAATGCCCCCCACCATGCCGGGCATGCCCATCCTTGGCAACGCCACAAACTTTGTCTCCTCAAACGGCCTGTCCACCGACTTCCTCATGCGCCTCCAACGCGAGCACGGCGATGTCGTTCATTTCAAAGCGATGAAACAATCCTTCTACCTCGTCAGCGACCCCGCGCTG
Organism: Anaerolineales bacterium; assembly: GCA_013359445.1. Lineage (GTDB taxonomy): Bacteria > Chloroflexota > Anaerolineae > Anaerolineales > JABWBV01 > JABWBV01. The sequence goes on from JABWBV010000653.1 coordinate 2,560, forward strand.
GTGCGGCAGGTTCTGCTCGAACGGGTGCAAGACTTCTACAAACCGGATGCCCTCGCAGGCAAACCGCGCGGGTTAGCCCGGTTTTTGGGGAAAAGTATCTTAACTTCTGGCCTCGAAGAGTGGCGGCCTCAACGCAAACTCATCCAACCCCTCATGCAACACAACCACATCGCCCAATACGCTCACACCATGGTCGGCATGGGCGAACGCCTCCTCACGCACTGGCAAAACGGGGAGACGCGCGATCTTCACAAAGACATGACCCAGGTCACCATGTGGATCATCGCCGAAACCATGTTTGGCCTGGATGTCACCCGAAGCGCCGAACTCGAAGAGATGGGCCGCCTCGCCCAAAGAATCGTCATAGACGAACTGATCTCCCCAATTCCCGGCTGGTTTGTAGGCCGTGAGAAAAAATCAGCCGAAATCAACACCGCCCTCACCGCCCTGGTCGCCCAGTTTATGGCCGAACACCGCGCCCAAAACAACCCCGCCCGGCACGATTTGTTATCCATCCTTCTGGAAACTCGCGACGAAAACGGGCAACCGATGTCCGACCAATTCCTGCGCGACAACATCCTCACCATGTTCTTCGCCGGACATGAAACCACCGCCAACACCCTGACCTGGGCGCTTTACTACCTCTCCCAAAACCCCGCCATCCTGAAAGAACTCGAACGCGAAGTAGATACCATCCTCACGGACCAACGCCTCCCCACCCTGGATGACCTGCCCAAACTCCCCTACACGCTGATGGTGATCAAAGAAACCATGCGGATCCAACCCATTGTCCCGATGATTCCCCGCGTCCTCGCGGGGGACACCTCCCTGGGCAATTACCACCTCAGAGCAGGCGCCTTTGTCCTGATCTCCCCCTACGTGCTTCATCACGACCCCCGCCGTTGGACAAACCCCGACACCTTTGACCCCACCCGCTTCTCCGCCGAAAACGAGTCCAAAATTGAAAAATACGCCTACCTCCCCTTCGGTGGTGGCCCGCGCATCTGCATCGGCAATCACTTCGCCCTTATGGAAGCACATTTTCTCCTTGCCCTCATCGTCAGCCGCTATCGCCTGAGCCTGGCCCCCGGCACAAACATCATCCCCCTCCGCCAGATCACCTGCGAACCCAAAGACGGGATGCCGATGATCGTAACCCGCCGTTAATTGAACTAGCTTCAAAAAAAAAAGACCGGGCATATTCATGCCCGGAAGCATGGGGAGAAAACTCCCGCTACTTGGTAATGGCGCAGCCCCACCTCCCGTTGCTTCTTGAATTTCACTTCCTAACTTTCGAAGGAAGGAAGATCCTGAGGCATAAACTACGCCAAATCCACCAGTGGGAAACATGGTAGCAGGGATTCGACGGTTTCCCGCCCCCAGTGCAGCACACCCTCGGGAATCATGCCCATCGCGTTGACCACTTGAGCATTGCGGGCCATCGACTCGGCCTGCACATTGGCACGGGTCGCGTAGGCATTCGCTTTCGCGAAGGCGACCGCGGTGACCTTCTGATTGATCAGCGCGATGACAACCAACGCCAGGCCGGAACCTGCGACGATGAAGCCGAGCTGCGGGTGGATCAGGAAGACCACCAGAAGATAGACCGGCGATACCGGCGCATCGAACATGGTCAGAATGACCGGGCCGGTGATGAACCCGCGCAGTTGCTGCAAGTCCGCGACTGTCTGGAATTCGCGGATTGACCCGCCTTGCGCGGATTTTGCGGCCGCACTG
>JABWBV010000654.1 GCA_013359445.1 Anaerolineales bacterium
GGGTTTTTGCATTTTGGGATCGTGCAGGATGATCCCTTCTCGAATTATTCCGGTGGGTACTTATCCTACCAGCAGCCCACCCCTGGTGCAACTTCCCCTGTGCGCGTGCTTGTGAGTGGTACAAACCAGGCCACGCAAACGCTCCTAATCCTGGAAAAAGGGTTTCAACAGGCGATCATGTTGTCCATAGAGGGGGATTTGTTAACCGTTTTTATAGACGGCACGCCTGTTGGTAAGCCTGTCAATCTACCTCTCACCGATAGGGCGTTTTGGATTGGGTACGTCTTGCCTGCAAAGGCGGAGTTGGATGTACACCTCACAGGCCTTGTAGTTCAGACTCCATGATGGAATGTCTCCCCAAAAAATTCCCCAGGAATATGGTTTATCAACTCAAAGTCACTTCGCGCGACAGCAAGCCACGATTTAGTAGAAATCAACCAAAGGTTGCAAGAAATGGACAAAATGGAATGGTGAGTTGAGTGGGATGGGTGAGGCATAAACCTGTGTTGCAAAAGGCAATAATTCTTTTCCAAAACGTTTGAACCAGGCGAAAGGGAAAAAGTTATTTTTAACGGATATGATATAGCTCTGCAAAGTGTTTTTGTAGCAGGGGGTGCATAAACATATAGCCGCCCCCCACTTTATAAAGAAGTATACGATCCGCGGTGGTATCGAGAAAGAGGATGAGCCTCAGAGGTATTGCATCCTTTTGCCATAAAAGCAGTCGTACTAACCCGTGTCGGATAGCTTGTTGACCACCGTTCACCATTGCGCCGCCTAAGAAAAAAACAATTCCCATCAAGAGGCCAAATGGGGGTCCCCAAATCGTTCCGGTCAGGGAGCCAAGTAAAAATCCCAGAAAGATGGCGACCAACAAACCATTTCGGATAGATAAGCGGATGCCAAGATTGGGCAAACTTCTTTTCTCGATTGTGGTGTGTTGCACCCCTCCTTGAAAGATAAAAATACAGGCGAGACAAATGCCGCTGACGAAGGCGAATGTATTTCCAAACAGCCCCCACCCCAAACCTCCAATAGCCAACCCCACGATGGTTCCCCAAAAGGCGCCCCGTGCCGCATCCGGCCACGACCAGTTGACAGCTTCTACCGGGACGATTTCCGTATGGTAGCTTTGGCTATTTTTGAAATAAAGGCCATAGGTGCTCAGAATCGCTTCCATCACCCCTGAGCCGATGGCGATCACAGGCTGTACGAGCGGATCATAATAAAGGGCGGTGAGGGTGCCCACTATGAGACTCGCGGGAATCAGTTGACGCCAGCCTGCGCGCGGCTCGAGCCGGTATTCGGTTCCCTGCACATGACGGTGTTCAAAATACCAGCCATCCAGTATCGCCATCCCCAAGCCCAACCCCAGATTCAATAAAATAAAGGACAGAAACGTATGCCAGGGTGTGTTGCCCAGCAGACGGATTAAAAAGGGCATGTTCGATCATCCCTTGTACCTGGGGAGTGAGCATTTGCGTGGCCGTAAAAATCAACCACAAAATCAGGCCCACATACATACCCGAGAGTCCCCTGGAGCTGATCAAATAAAGCCATCGCTGAGATTGAGCAAGCCAACTGGGTTGAAGTTGTTCAAGCAGGAAGATGGCCTGGTGATGGCTGGTCATGTGATGGGCTAACCAGGCCAGGCCCTTTTTTATCTGGGCAGGGCTATGAGCTGAGGTGGCTGGACGATGAGACAACATTTGTTCAATATACGCAGAAAGAAGCGGCGCATGAGGATCAGTTGGCGTTGTGAGGGAACTCCCCGCAGGTTTCTGTACTAGCCCTTCGCGCTGTTCCCGATATAACCCCCGCATCAGGTTCAACATGAGGGGCGTGGTGGCTAAGGCTTGCCAGACAGGGTCATTTTGTAATCTGTTGCGGAGCGGGGTATCGGCAATGTTGGTCGCGAGATGAATATCAATCTGGGCCGGGGCCAACGGTTGGATAAGAATTGCCCCGCCCATGTTGAGTTGGACCTGACTGGCTTCATACGCTTCCTGGCGACAACATACGGCAAGCCCGATCAGCCCATGCTCAACCCGAAAGCGATTCAATGCCGCAATACAAGCCCCGCGTTGTTCTGCCGGAATTTCGTCTAGTCCATCCAACAAAAGGAGAAGGTCATGGTTATCCAGCCAGGCACGTCCGATACGGAAGGGAATCTGGTAGCGCGCGGTTAATTCATCCAAGACCCAAGCGGCAAGAGATTCCTGTCTCTTTTCCCCCCACGAGGCCAGGTTCAAAACGACCGGAAGGGGTTCTTCTTCGTTGAGCCGGGCCTGAGCGATCCGTTCCCGCGCCAGTTGCAGGAGGGCAACCGTCTTCCCCGCACCGGCCCCGCCCAAAACAAGGAGAGCCTGATCCGCCTCGGCAAAGAATTCTCCAATGGTTTTGTGAGCTTGGGACATGTTTTCATCCTCAGGGGGAATCGGAATCACCCTATCCCAGGGACGGGTCACCACCGCATCCACCCGTTGTATAGGCACTTTGATGGGGTGGCTACCGGCCAAGGCTTTGGTCAACAAGCCTTTCACCCAAAAAGTCTCGACCTTATCTAACAGCATCAACTGGTTGCGCCGATTTTTTCCGGGTTCCCTCGCCCTTTGGTTATCCAGCCCGCCCCTCCATTTCCCATCCCGAATAGCCTCGTAAAGTGCGCTTGCCTCCGCTGAAAGCTCCACCCCTACCTCTTCCCATAAAATTTGGCGACATTTTTCGTATTGGGTCAAAGCCTGACTACGTTGACCGTTCTGCGCCAGCAACCGTATTAGAACTTGATGGGCTTCCTCATGCCACGGTTCCAGTTCCACCTGCCGCCAGGCATAAGCCAGCGCTTCTTCAAAATTCCCTTGCTGTTCATAAGCCGAGACCAACTGAGTTGTCATCGCGACAGCCTGACGTTTATATTGCTCGCGTTTGAGGATCAACCACTCTTCAAAGTCGTTACTATCCCCTAAAGAAAAGCCGCGCAAAAAATCACCTCGATACAATGCGATGGCTGTTTGGAGGCGGGTTAAGCACGAGGAACATGCCCCCGTGTGGTCGTGCTGATGGGTTTCACAGGCCTGATACAGCGCAAAAAAAATGGCGGTGTCCAAACGATGCAAACTGGTCAAGTTAAATTGAATACTCTGAGGGGAAATATGTAAAAAAGAAGGGGTGATTTCCCGATCCCCAATGGCCTGACGCAGATTAAACAACGCCTGACTCAAATTCTGCCGGGCATTTCGCTCTGAACGTTCAGGCCAAAACAATGCCGCCAGCGTCTCTCGACGGTGAGGCCGGTCTGCTTCAACGGCTAGATAGGCAAGCAAAGCCCGCACTTTATCCGATTCGAAGATCGTGATCGGCGCTCCATCCAGCGTGGCTTGCCAGGTTCCCAAGAAATTGAGGGCGAGACGAGTCATGCACGTTCATTATAGCGTAATCAGGCCTGTTTCCAATTTTAACCACCCACTTTGATTTTCCTGAGATGTTCCTGAGACTTGTTTTGTATTTTGATAGGCATGAAGAAAGCAATGCCTGGGTATCAATCCTATTTGTGAGAGCGTTGCAGAATAGCTGAGAAAAAAGGGGTGTTTTGTGAGAAGATTAAGGTGTCATCCAATAACTTTTCAACAAAACACCCATGCCGATTCT
>JABWBV010000655.1 GCA_013359445.1 Anaerolineales bacterium
GATGAATATGAGGGGGAGAATGATTTTTAGCAGGGATTGGTATTTCATTTTTAGGTTTCCTTCACGAAGGACAGGAACGTGCGAAGTTTTTATTTTCCTTTGTGTTCCTTCGTGTCCTTTTTGGTTTATTACGGAGGGTTGAGCAAATTCCAGTTGGCGGCGATTTCCTTCTCGCAACGATCCCACTCCCTTCCCGAATGCTCGACCACCAGATGTTGAATGGGCAAACTGCGGAGAATGTCCATCTCCAGCGTTTGGCGCATGGCATAGAACTGGATCACCCCGTCAAAGCCACTCAAGTGATGGGCCTTGCCATACGCCTGTTCGGTCAGATACCCGGTGACAAAATCTGCCCACTCCTTCGGTCGCTGCGCGCGGACGTGTTGGAGGGTGTCGGCCACGTTTCGCGGATGGAGGTAAATCACCAGTGGATTCAACGCGCGGATGATTTCCGTTATCTTCTCGATGTGTTGGCGGGCCGCTTGCGGGTCGGTATTGTGGCGGGCGAGCATGACGGTCAGTGGGTTTTGCAGAAAACAACACTCCAACAGAGTGACTTCATCGGAGCGCTTTGCGTGACAAAAATCCCGCCAGCGCTCCAGGGCGAGACGGCAGTACTCGTCCACCGGTAAGCCGTCGTAGACATCCAACTGAGAACATTCATCCATTAGAACCCGGTCTACTTTCTGTGGATGCAAGGCCTGAAGTTTTCGATATTTCAAGAGGTAGTCATCGCCGCGAACGGAGGTGTGTTCTTGAAGCAGGTCCACCAACGCTGGATGGCGTGAGAGCAAAGCTTCAAATTGGGGTTGGTTGAAACATGCAACCCCTTCGAAATCAGCAGGATGGTCAAAATCCCCTTCCCGGCAGAAATGGGAGGGGATGCGGTGGCTTTCAAGGAAATTTTGTAAGGCCGCACCGGCGCTCGATTTACCGGAACCGGGGATGCCTTCGAGGAGAATGAGTTTGTACATGGATCAATGCTTCTCGTGTAACAAAATTATCGTATTTACTCACAGCTTAATGTAGCATCCTGAGCGGAGCGGTCACAACGTACTCAGATGTTGTGCGTCTTCGGAGCGCAGTCGAAGGATGCGGGCCACGGGGACAAACCCGCTTCACAGACACCCTTCGACTACGCAAATGCCTCTGGAGTTCGCAGACCAATTCCGCTCAGGATGCCTGCTCCGCTAGAAGAGAGCCATGGTGAGTGGTTAGAAATGATCAGTCCTGTAAGAAAAAGCCAATGACAATCGTTATCATGAATACCAGAGGCGCGATCACCAACCCGAATGGATTGGCGAACATGGGATTCAAGCCAGTAAAATGACGCGGCGATGAAATCTCACTCAAAGCGTTGAGCGTGCCATGGGACAGCCCCGCGAGGGCAACGCTTCCTCTTGAGCGGATAAATAACGCTGTGAACCAAAATGAAAGGAGTATCACACTTGGAAGGAAAGCCATCACGGCCAGAAAAACAGGCTGACCAGGATAGGTTAATCCGCTCAGGACGATGGGAAGATGCCACATTCCCCAAAGTGCGCCTACGATCCATGAGGCTTTTGTTTTGCCAAGCGGAAGCAGTAAGGGGAGTAAATACCCGCGCCAACCAAATTCCTCCCCGAGTGCGGTGAGTGTCGCAAGGAGGGTGATAGGCACAAGGGATGATACCACCTGAGTGGGATCATTTCCGGCCCAGGTGAAGGATTCTGCACCGAAAAGCGGATACAGTGTGATGGCAAACATCAATGCAAGCACCGGTACGGTAACGGAAAGCAGGTACTGTTTCCAATGGCGGTTCAGTCCAAGCGGGCGCGGAAGGCCTCCTTCACGGGAAATCCAACGCATGACAAACGCCGCAATTAACGGGCCGAAGATGCCGGGAGTCACATCCAGCAGGCTGAGGGCGGCACGGTCGAGGGGCGTGCCTGCGATGAGGGATTCCTTCCAGTATGGAAAAAGCCTGAGAGTCCACCATGTCCAACTCAATCCGAAAGAGAGCAGGCAGAACTGAAGGATGGACCTGAAGCGATTCCCGGCTATTGATACCATTGCATTTCCTGCCACATCTCGCTCCACGGATCGCGTGGTTCGCGGCAGACATACAAGCCTGTATGCCAGGTTGTCTCTTCGTTCTTTACGTGATCAGAATTTGTCACCGTGCCGCTAAATTCACACGATTTGAAGAAACGCCCTGCATAGTCAACTTCAAAGCCAACTACGATAACGATCTCGGGTTCGGGGTCGCCATAGCCGCGATGCCAGTAGCTATTGCTACCACTAATGATCCGCGGCAAGCCATATGCATCGCCATACAGATCCAGTGCGCCGGCCTCGCCATAGTTGCCAGCGAGAATTACCGTTTTCGGCTTTTCGGATTCGGGGATGGATTGATAGATGTCCGCCACTTGCGCGGTCAACTCCTGCCAGCCCACCATCTCGACAAACAGGTCGCCGCTCACCTCGGATCGGAACTCCCAGAAGGTGGAATGGATCGCCCCAATTGGTTTCATCAGGATGATCCCGAGCAGACACCCGGCCACCTGCGTGGTCCATGCTAAGCCAAACCCAACCCGACGCGGCGTTGTTGTCGTCCGCGCCCCAAGCCAGTTCTCAAACCAGACGCATCCGGCGGCCAACAGCATGACATACGACGGCCCTGTGTAATAGCCGCGTCCCTTATTGAGCAAAAAGAGGACAAACGTGACGAGGAACATCCAGCCCAACGCGCGGAACCGTCTCATGGAGGGAGAGAACAGGCACAGGCCAAGTCCGACCGTCCAGAAGGGGAGGGAAAACGGATTGGTGGTGAGAAAAAGCTGTTCGGGGAGAAAATCGTCTGCCCGCCCCATGAAATATCCCGCGCGTGAATGGAGGAGAGATAATCAAGGGCGATGAAGTCATGCTGAATTTGCCAGATCAGGTTGGGAAGGAAAATGAGAAGGGACAACGCCGCGCCGAGATAGAGCCATTTTGAGCGCAGATATTTGCGCGCAGGGGTTATCAGGACAGCTACGACCAGCCCCGCCACCCAAAACGCCATCGTGTATTTCGTCATCATCCCAAGACCAATCCCGGCGCCGATGCCCAGCCAATGCCGCGCGTCATCCGTGGCAAGCAGGCGCACCGTAAAAAAAGCCACCATCACCCACCACAAATAATCGAAGGCGAAGTACATGATGACCGTACCGCCAAAGAGCGAGACAGGGGCAATGAACACAGCAAAGGCAGTGAGAATTTGCGCGTTGCGCTTGCCGCCCATGTCGCGCGCCATCCATGCGGCCAGGATCATGGCGATGCCCTGCGCGATGGCAGGCAGGACGCGTAGCCCACGCAACGATTCGCCAAACAGTTCCAGCCCAATGCGAGCAAACAACGGCGTGAGCGGGGGATACGAAACGTAACCCCAATCCAGTTGCCGCGCGTTCATGATGAAATCGAGTTCGTCGCGGTGAAAACCATACTGCCCGTTGAGGGCGACGTGGAAGATGACCGCGCCCAACGCCATCAGGAGTAGGATAAGGTTGTCGGTTTTCTGTTCTTGGGTCATGGCTGGGAAGATGCGTTTCGACGCGGCATCAGGTTGACGATGATGGTGAGGACGCCAGCCCCGATCAACAGGACGGGCCAGCACATCCAGGAT
>JABWBV010000065.1 GCA_013359445.1 Anaerolineales bacterium
AATTCCGGGACAGAAAGCGTGGAAGCCGCCATCAAACTGGCCCGTCACCACACGGGACGCAGTAATTTCATCGGCTTTTTGGGGGCTTTTCATGGGCGCACCATGGGGTCTGTCAGCTTTACCGCGAGTAAGGCCCTGTATCACAAAGGGTTCTACCCCCTGATGGGCGGCGTTACCCACGTCCCCTATCCTGATCCCTACCGCCCCATGCTCGCTTCCAACCCCGGCGAAGATTATGGCGAAACCGTTGTACGCTACATCGAAGAACAAATTTTAGGACGTTTGCACGATCCCGAAGAGGTGGCCGGCATCCTCGTCGAACCCATCCAGGGCGAAGGCGGATACGTGGTCCCGTCCCCCGGCTTTTTCCCGGCTCTGCGCGCCCTGTGCGATAAACACGGCATTTTGCTCATCGTAGATGAAGTCCAATCCGGCGTGGGCCGCACCGGCAAATGGTGGGCTATCGAACATTTTGGCGTGGAGCCAGATATCGTGGCTACTGCCAAAGGGATTGCCTCCGGCGTGCCGTTTGGTGCGATGGTCGCCCGCCAGAGTGTGGTCACCTGGCCCATGGGCGCGCACGGCAACACCTATGGCGGCAACCCGCTCGCTTGCGCCGCCTCGCTGGCGACCCTCGACCTGATCGAAAATGAATATATGGAAAACGCCGCCGAAGTAGGAACCTATATGATGGATGCCCTCGAAGAAATCCAAATGCGCCACCCCAAAATTGGGCAAGTGCGCGGAAAAGGGTTAATGCTCGGCGTTGAATTAGTCGAAGATCGCGACACCAAAAAACCCGCCAAACACCTCCGCGACCGCACCGAAGAACTCGCTTTCGAGCATGGGTTGGTGGTCATGGGATGCGGCCCCAGCACCATCCGTATTGCGCCTCCGCTCTGCCTCACCAAGTCCGAAGCCGATGAAGGGCTGACGATTTTTGAAGAGGCGTTGACACTGGCCGAGAAAGAATAATCCCAATAACATTCGTAATGAGGAATGAGAAAAAGACAACTCATTCCTCATTACACTTCTCGTTTTCCGACGCTTTCTGCCGTTTTCTGCTCCTTTCTGCCGCTTCCTGACGCTTCCTGCCGCTTCCTGACGCTTCCTCATGCTCCCTGACCTCCGCGTTCGCCAACGCGACTACCTGCTCGAAATTGCCCGTAGCATGACCGAGGAACTCAACCTCGACCGGCTTTTGGTGCGGATTTTGCGCCTCTCCGCCGAGATTCTGGCGGGACAAGCGGGCATCGTGTTGTTGCGTGGGGAAGGGGACAAAGCCTGGAAGTTGGTAGCCTCCCACGGCATCAACCCGGCCTTTTTACGGTATCTGGACCCGCTTTTGGCCCAAGTGCCTTTGCACGATGATCCGGCCAGGTTTGAACTGCCCGAACTCAACCGCCTCTTACAAGACCTGACGCGCACCGCCTCCCTGGGGCTATTCACCGGGGTTGGGTTGCCTCTGATCGCCCACCAACGTGTCATCGGGGTCATTTTTATCTTTCGCACCTACGCGGCCCGTTTTTCCCGGAACGATTTGACCCTGTTACAAAGTTTTGCCGATCAGGCGGCCATTGCTGTCGATAACGCGCAAATCTACCACCAAAGCCAACGGGAACGCCAACGAATGAGTGCGATCCTGGATTCCGTCGCCGATGGCACCCTCATTTTGACAGCCAACCATGTAATCGAACGGTGTAACCCTGCCTTTGCCAGTTTGTGGGGAAAACCGAGTGCCGACATTCAAAACATGCGGCATGATGAGGTGATCCGTTGGGCCAAACGCCCTCAGGGCATGACGCTTTCCGAGGCCGAGGCTGGGGGCTGGCCCCTGACGCCCAACGCCACACTCTATGTCGAAGGCGATATTTCCCGCCCCAACGGGATTCCCTTGCCCGTCGGCATCACCTACTCCCCCGTGATCAGCCCCGAAGGAGTCCTGCTCAACATCATTGTCACCCTCCGCGACCTCTCCCGTTTTCGCGAGGCCGAGGAACTCAAAAGCACGTTCATCTCCGTCATCAGCCACGAACTCCGCACACCGGTCGCCCTCATCAAAGGATATGTGGGCACGCTTCGCCGCGAGGATGCCGCGTGGGACCGCGAGATTATCCAAGATAGCCTGGAAGTGATTGAAGAAGAGGCGGACCGGCTCGCGCAGATGATCGATAACTTGTTAGACGCCACCCGGTTACAAGCAGGGGGGCTGAAATTGAGCCAGACCGACATTTTTCTACCTCAATTGGCGGAACGTTTGGCCGCGCGCTTCCGCACGCAATCGGACAAACACACCATTGCGGTAGACTTTTCCGAAGATTTCCCGGTAGTGTTAGGGGACGAAAATCGCTTGGGGCAGGTGCTCTCGAACTTGATCTCGAATGCCATCAAATATTCCCCGCTGGGGGGGGTGATTCGGGTTTCCGGGCAGATTCACCCCGCGCAGGTCGTGGTCTGCGTTGCTGATCAGGGGTTGGGGATTGCGCCGGGGGATGCCCCCCACGTTTTTGATCGGTTTTATCGCTCGGATCAGGCTTCCCGTACGACGAAGGGGGCCGGACTGGGTTTGTATCTTTCGCGTGCCGTGATCGAAGCCCATGGGGGGCGCATTTGGGTGGACCCCAAACCTGGTGAGGGGGCGCGGATTTGTTTTTCATTGCCCCGTGAAGATTAATCATTTTTCCGGGAGAAACATTACTCTGAGTACAAATAAAATTTTTAAAAGGAGCATTCATGCCCACACGTAAAACCCAAACGTATTGTCCCAATTGCCGCCAACCCATAGCGGTAGAGTTTGAGCAAGTGTTTGATACCAATCAAAACCCGGAAGCAAAAAACCTTCTGCTTTCGGGGCAGGCGAACTTGTTGCAGTGTCCATTTTGTAAATATCAGGGGCCTTATTCGACGCCGTTGATTTACCATGATGGACAAAAAGAATTGTTGTTGACCTTTGTGCCGCCCGAACTGGGGTTGACCCGCGATATGCAGGAAAAAACCATTGGGCCGTTGATTACACAGGTGGTCAATGCGTTGCCCCAGGAAAAACGGAAGGCTTATTTGCTTCAGCCCAAAACGATGCTGACGTATCAGACTTTGCTTGAAACGATTTTGGAGGCGGATGGCATTACGAAGGAGATGCTCCAGGGCCAGCAACAACGTATGAATTTGATCCAACGGTTGGTGAATACGACTTCGGATGAGGCTTTGACGGAGAATGCCAAGCAGGATGATGCGTTGATTGACAGGGAATTCTTTGCCCTGTTTAGCCAGTTGCTTTCCAACGCGGCGGCCAGTGGAAACGAACGCCTGGCCCGGCGGATGATGGAGGTGCAACAGCGGCTGGCGGAGGTAAGTTCGTATGGCAAGCAGGTGATGGAACAGCAAAAGGAAGTCGAAACGGCGGTAGCGACCCTGCGAGAATTAGGGGATCAGTTAACCCGTGAAAAGTTGTTAGATTTGATGGTTGACGCGCCCAATGAAATTCGGGTTCAGGCTTATGTGAGTCTGGCGCGGGGCGGGATGGATTATCAATTTTTCCAACTCTTAAGTGAGCGTATTGAACATGCGCGTGGCCCCGAACATGCCCGGATGGCGACCCTGCGCGAACAGTTGTTAGCGTTGACGCGAAGTTTTGACCAACGGCGCGAAAGTCAAATGGAGCAAATTCGCCAGTTTATTAATGCGGTGATCGAAAGCGGCAATATTCCTGAAGTGATTGCACAAAATGCCAACGCGATTGATGAGTTGTTTGTGGGGGTGTTGGAAATGGAACTGGACGCGGCGCGAAAAGCCGGGAACCTCGATCGAAGTGGAAAACTGCAACAGGTGGTGGATGTGATTGAGCAAATGAGCGCCCCCGCCGAAGAGATGCAAATCCTCAATGCTTTAATTGAGATGGACGATGACGCCGCCCGGCAAAGCTTGCTCGAGCAGATGCCACCCGAAGCCATCCAGGCCCTTGCCGAAGTTTTGGCCGGAGTGATGGGGCAGGTGGAAGCAAGTGGAGACGCCGCGTTGACGCAACGGGTAGAGATGGTTTACAAGCAAGTGCTGAAATATTCGATGCGAATGAATTTGAGAAAGTAGAAGATGGGGAAGGACACACCGATAAAAAAGCGGGCGGGCTGTACAGCCCGCCCGCTTTTTTGAGATTTTTTTTGGTTTTTATCGGTTTAATCCAGGGGGTTGTCCAGGCGCAACCCATGCCCCCGCACTGTAATAATAAACTCATGTTTCGGATCGGCTTCTGCGAGGCGATCGCGTAGACGGCGAATGAGCGCGTCCAGAGCTTGGTCCGAGACGTCCATCGCCTCGTCTTCCCCCCACACCGCAAGCGCGAGATTTTTGCGAGAGACAACGCGCCCCTCTTGTTCATAGAGAGTTTCCAGCATCTGAAATTGAGCAACGGAAAGCGGCGGGTTTATCTCTACGTCGCCAACCCAAATTTGTCGGGAGTGTTTGAGCAGGCGGAGTTTGGGTTGAGGGGCTTTTTTTTCGCGGGGTTTCTGGGTCTCTTTTAGGGGCATGGTGGCATCTGCACTTACAAAGGTAAAATCTTGTGCCAGTGCGATCTGGACGATGTCACCATCCTGGAGAATCACCTTTTTGGTCAGGCGATTGCCGTTGTGGTGGGTGCCGTTTTTACTGCCCAGGTCTTCTAAATAGACCCCATCCTTGAGAAAAGTCAGGCGGGCGTGATGCCGGGAGACTTGCCGATCAGGAATCACAATATCACAGGTACTGTCTCGCCCGATGACCAGGGATTCACGTATCATCCATTGTTGCCCGCTTAAAGGGCCGCGGTGTGCCATTAAGATGGGGGTTTCTTCTCCAATACTCTCCATGGATCCTACTCCACGAGTATAATACCACGCAATGACTGATTTATTATAGTTAGTCTTGGATCATCTTTCGCTCGGATAGGCCGAAGCTACAAGCGAATGAATTTTTGGAAAGATATTGAGAGGCTGATCCATTCCTTGTTTCGCAACGATGTTTTCCCTGTTTGGGCATACTACCTCTATTAAGGATCAAAATTAGACGAACTCAAATCTATGGCGCTGGCATTACGTGGGAATACCATTCTTCGTGACCGGTATAAAATCCGGAATATTATTGGTCAAGGGGGAATGGGGAGCATTTATCTGGCTGACGTTATGCTCTTGGATGGGCGCCTGTGTGCTTTAAAAGAAGTTTTTCACGATGCTACATTGCCGGAAGAAACCTTACAACAGGCACGGGAGCAGTTCTTTCGAGAAGCAACGATTTTGGCGCGCCTCGATCATCCAAATTTGCCAAAGGTCTCGGACTTTTTTTCCTCAGATGGGCGGGATTATCTGGTTATGGATTATATTCCCGGCAAGGATTTGCGTACCCTGATGGTAGAAGCGCGCCAACGGGGAGAGTTTTTGCCGGAGCGGGAAGTGTTGTCCTGGGCTGGACAACTCGCCGATGCGTTAATCTATTTGCACAGTGAGAATCCGCCGGTTTTGCACCGGGATATAAAACCTAGCAACATAAAATTAACCCCAACAGGTTTGATCAAACTGGTAGATTTTGGGTTGGTGAAATTAATGGCTCCGGATGAAATGACGGTCACTGTTCTTCAGGGGCGTGGCACGGCATTGTATACCCCGTTGGAGCAATACGGAGGTGATACAGGTCACACCGACGTTCAAAGTGATATTTATGCGTTTGGGGCCACCCTGTACCACCTGTTGACTGGCTCTCCGCCTGTGGAGGCGCGCGAACGGTTTCTGAACCCTGAAAGTTTGGTGCCTCTTCAAGAGCTTAATTCCGATATTAGCAACCGCACTCAGCGAGCCATTGCCTGGGCAATGAATCTACACCCGGCAGATCGCCCGGAAACGATGGCACTGTTTAAAAAAGCTTTGTTGGGGGATTGGAACCCGAATAATATCCCAGGCCAACGACTTCCAAACCCGGGGCTTGAGGACCTGGTTGCGTCCTCAGTGGAAACCCGTTTGGCGTTGGTGGTGGTGGGGTTGATTTTGGTAAGCCTGATTATTACGCTTACCCATTTTTAATTTTGGTGTATTTGTCAAAGATTGAGCAAAGAGTCTGCCCCAAAAAAAGGAGAAGGAAGCATATACATGCTTCCTTCTCCTTTTTTTGGGGGGGCGGTTTGGCCATTACCCATTTTTAGTTTTTGCAGGAACAGAAGATTCGGGGGAGGCCAACGGTCGCGAGATGCGGACGGTTTTTTTCCAGAGCCAGCCACCGACCCAACCAATCGCTCCGCCGATCAAAATTGCCCAAATAATGCCCAAACGTCCATTTTCATCCAAGAATTCCAAACTGCCGGGCAGGTTTAACGCCAGGTAGATGTAAGTCAGGAATCCGCCAATCCACGCGCACAAAGCCCACCGAATGCTCCACCGTACCTGTCCGATGCTAATCGCCGCGCGGTAGGCCAGCAAACTTACAGCCAGGGTGACTAAAAAGCTTAAGCCCCAATCGACCAGATCGGTGCCGACACGGGAAACCGGGGTGGGTACGGGCGTAACGAGTGGGGTAGGGGTGAGTGTTGGCTCGGTAGAAGGGGTGGGGGTTGGGGTGGGGGTTAAGGTAATGGTGGGGAGCAGGGTCGCTTCGGGGCCGGGGATATTGATCACCAGGGGATTGGATTGTAAGGCGGGTTCGCTGATGGCCCGGATTTCAAGCTGTCCACCTCCATTGATCAAGTGGGTTGTCCGCGCGACGCCCTGACGCGTTTCGATGGCTTTTGTTTCTCCCGTAAGGCTGAAGGTGAATTGAACGACGGTGCCATCCGGGACTGGGTGGCCGTTATGGTCCAAAATAACCCCAGTCCGAAGGGCAATGACATCGCCAATCTTGATGTTTGTGATGGGGGTAGGTTCAAGATTGGGGATGGGTTCTTGGTCTGGGGTTGCTTCGGGGGTGGTTACTTCGGGTGAAGGCTGGTCCAGAAACACAGGAATGACCTGACTGGGTTCAGGGAGGGTTTTATCAATGAGATAATATTCTATTCCTGGAACGGATACGGGAGGGCCATCTGAGGTTGGGGTGAATTCTTTGAAGAGAATGCGGGCGGCGGCATCTAAAAACTGTGGCGATTTGCTGTACATGCCAAAATAGGCATCGAGTTTTGAAATGTCGGTGGTGTCGAGGTAGTAGGGGGCGTTAAACGCAAAGACCAGGACATTTTTATTTTGCAGGATGTCTTCGCGGTCTGAGAGTAAACGGCGTAGTGACTGAGATGAAAACCGATCATTTCGAATGTCCAGCATCGAGAAAATGAGCCATTGGGCATTTTCCATGCGTACTTCAATTTCATGATAACTGTTGGGGTTATCAAGCATGGTTTGTAGATCGTCAAAGGTGAACGAAAAGAGATTCTGGCGAATGACGCGGCTTCCGGCTTCTAGCCCGTATAGGCGGAGGACTGCTTGTTGGAGGGCCTCTGCGCCGAGGGTGGAAGTGGTTGGGCAGAGGAGGCATTGTTGGGCGGTCGAGGCATCTGTGATAAAAATGATGCGATCACTGAGGGCGGGCGTATTGGGGACAATCAATTCAAGATCATCGATGGAAGGGCTGAGGAGGGTGATGCCTTGCCGGGCAACCTCCAAGGAGACGGCATCACTTGTGCCGATATTGATCAGATTTTCTTCGACGGGAAGCACGTTGTCGGGAGTGAAACTTCCATAAAGCTCATATTTCAGGGTCAAAATACGGAGCACAGAGCGATCAACACGGATTTGAAAATCCAGATCAGTTTCGTATTTTTGTGTAAAAATATCCAGGGCTTTTAGAATGGACGCGTGCGAATCTTCGTCTTCGGTACTGGTGATGTTCCCAACATACATGAGATCACTACCGGCCAAAAAAGCGTCGCGGATCACTTCCCAGGCATTGAAACTGGTATTTGACGGATCATAAAAACGTCGCACCGCACGACTACTCAAATCGTCGGTGATGATCAGCCCGCCCCCATCCCGCCAGGAGGTGAATTCTGGCAGGCCAAAGATGGTGGAAAAAGCCTGCGAGTCGAAGGTGATCGGGCGGGTGGTAAACCGAATGTTGCCTTGCAACCCCTGGTAACGAATGTGGGAGAGCAGTAAGCCATCGGCAGTCGAACTCTCGGATACGGCCTTCCCTGTAACGGGATAAAAGGCGGCTAGTTCAATTTGTTTGAGCTGTTCGAGCGATTTCCGTACCGTGGCAACTTCTTCTTGTGGGGGGCGGTCAGCGCCTCCATACCCCGGAAAATTTTTGGCAATGACGGCCATTTTCCCGGCACTACCCAAGTGAATGCCCCGAACATAAGCGCTCCCCATTTGCCCCACCCAATACGGGTCGCCGCCAAAACTTCGTACACTGAGGTCTCCCAGGCTATCGGGATTGGGATCGGCTAAAACATCCAACGAAGGGCCTAAAAATAGATTAAACCCCAGGTTAGATAACTCCTGCCCTGCCACAAACCCCACCTGCTCGGCGAGTTCGGGGCGCCAGGTGGCGCCAATGGCCATCGGACTGGGTAATTCCGTCAGGCCAGCGTAAATCTGATCGTAAGGATACCCGTCACCGTTTTGGGAGACACCTACAAATAACGGAACAAATTGAGGAAAATAGGATTCAAGCGTGGCTTGATCCACAATCGCTTCTTGCGTTCCTGTATATTCAGCTTGTTGTAAGGATGTGATTAAGCTCAACGCGGCAGGAAGAGTATTTTCGCCGAGTTCAAAGTTGTTGTTCTTTGCATCCAGGATTACCCCCCCAATATGATGGTTAACGATGAGATCATAAATTTGTGAATTTGGGCTAACGTCTTGGGCCGGGAAACTGACCAGAAACAATTGACCTATCCGTTCCTGCGGGGTCATCGTTTCCAGCAGGGTTTGGGCTTGTTCGGCGGCGGAGGTTTGCCCAAACGGTGCGGCCAGACTCGCGGTTCGGGGGTGAAGCCCTGCGAGTAGAAGGCTGAAAATTAAAAAGAGAAAAAGGAGGTTCTTCCGCATTCGTTTTAAAATCCGCGTACCTGTTGGGCAAGGAGCGGATCATCGGTGAAGATATTGACCCCCAGAGCAAAAAGTTGGCGCATGTCCGTGTCCTCGTTCACCGTGTAGGTGAAAATACGGTTTGCGGGATGATGGGCTGAGGGGAAAACGCCCCCCAGCACGTCGTGGTAATCGGGATGTAGCGTTTGATACATCAACGTGCGCCCGACCAATTGGGCAAGCCGGGCAGGGAAAACCCCGCGCGGGAGCAGTACCCCGCGCGGGATGCCCGGGGCCGACCGTGCCAGGGCGCTGAGGGCCGGCGGGCTAAAGGAGGAGCAGATCACCGTCTCTTCCAGGTGGTAGCGGTGAACAGCCTGGGCAACTTTTTCGGCCAGGGCGGGGGTGTTTCGGAGCAGGGGTTTTAGCTCGATATTGAGAAGCAGTTTTCCCCCCACGGTTTCCAATACTTCGTCCAGGGTCGGGATTGTTTCGCCCTGCCCTGCGTCCAGTTTTCGCAACGCCGCCAACGTCATGTTTGCCACCCAGCCGCGCCCGTTGGTGGTGTGGCGCACGGAAGCGTCATGAATAACAACGGGAATCCCGTCTGCAGATAACCGGACATCGAATTCGATGCCATCGGCCTGTTGGTCAACCGCCAACTGAAAGGCCGCTAAGGTGTTTTGGGGGGCATAACGCGACGCTCCGCGGTGGGCGATGATGGCGGGGTGGGGGAGGGTTTCGAGCAGGTGGGTCATGGGGAATCAGATATCGACAAAATACGCGTTGGCCGCCCGATCAATCATTTCCCGGCTCATGACCGGGTCCATTCCCAGATAGCCTGCGATATCGATGATTTGGTCACAAATATCCCGAGGGTGAGAGGCGCGGAGTTTGCGGTTATGTTTGATGTACCATTCCTGAAGCAGGTAGGCCATCCCTTGATCGTTGTATCGTACTCCTTTGCCGTTCGCCACGCGCTGGAAGATTTCGCGAAAATCTTGATAGTTGGGGTCGCCGATTTCAATTTTATGGCGTAACCGACGCAAGAAGGCTTCATCTACCAGGTCTTTGGGCGGTAGGTTGGTGGAAAACACCACCAACACATCAAATGGGACTTCGATTTTGCGCCCGGTGTGGAGCGTGAGGTAGTCAATGCGGTTTTCCAGCGGCACGATCCAGCGGTTGAGCAGGTCACGCGGGCGCACCAGTTGGCGTCCAAAGTCGTCAATCAGCAGAATGCCTCCATTGGCTTTGACCTGAAACGGGGCTTCGTAGAATTTGTTGACATCGTCAAAAACTAAGTCTAACCCGCTCAACGTCAACTCCCCGCCGGTGACGATGAAGGGGCGGCGAATATTGATCCAGCGGGAGTCGCGTTTTGACGCCAGTTTGAGGGTTCCTGTGCCCATTTGGGTGGTGTTTTCTTCGGGGGCGAGTTGGTGATTGACATTGTCGTATAACGTCACCACCTGTCCTTCGATGAAAATGGCATACGGAATATACATTGTCCCGCGGGAAACGAGATTTCCAATGGCGCGGGCGATGGAGGTTTTCCCATTTCCAGGGGGGCCATACATAAAAATAGAGGTGCCCGAATTGACTGCTGGCCCGACTTTTTGCAATGTGGGTTCCGAAAGCACCAGTTGGGAGAGAGCCTGCCGCAAAACACGATCATTGACTGTGGTGCGTCCGCGGGTTTGTTTGCGAATAGAATCGTTGTACACCTGAATCGGCACCGGCGTCGGTCCGGCGTATTGGCTCCGTTCCAGGGCTTCACGGGCACGGATAATGCCTGCGCCGGTAATGGCATAGGTGTACGCGCCCTCGCCCAACCCACCTTGTGAGGATTTGATTTCGAGGAGTTTGTCTTGTTTGAGCGAGGTCAACAATATATCGGTTACACCCGGAAAAGGGAGAGCCATTGCCTCTGCGATTTTGAACCCACTCAGATACCCGGAAAAATAGAGAATCTTTAGGGCCAGATCTTCTAACCAAAGCTGAGAAATCCCCGTATCCGCGATGGTTGTGATGGGGGGAGGGGTAAACGTCCGTTCCCGGCGATTAATAATCCCAGAATCAAGTGAATCTGTCATATAGCGCTCCTTGTGTGCGAATCTTCCAAGTACAGTTTTGATTATAGCATGTCGTCTAAAGATAGACCAAAGAAATGTCCCCTCAGGGTGTACCGAGTATCGGGGCCTTCCCGGGTGGTAGCCAGGTTGAGAAAAATCTCCCTGAGGTAGTTCTCCGAGCGCGACGAACATCGCCTGGGTTTTGGCGACTTCTGCGGGGTGCGTTTTTAAATAGGTGGGGGGGGGCACGTCTTCCGAGCCAGGAAACGTGGGTAGGGGAAGTTAGTTAACTCATGTTACGCGAGGTGCGACGCACTTCTGAGTAATTTTTATCCTGGCTCCGAAGGCTTAATCCTGGATGTGTACTCGGGTGGCGATCACCGTGTTTATGTTGGATGGTTTCTTTTTCTCCTCATCTGACCAACAAATATACCAACCCCGCAATCACTACCAGCAACAGCACAATGATTCCTCCTGCAAAAAACAGCCACATGAGGGGCGAGGCACTCTCTGGTTCCAGGGCCATCGGAGGCAGATTCGTCTGCGGACGATTTCCGGAAACAGAAGACTGACTGAACTGTCCAAGTTTCTCGAACGCGTCGGGAATACCATCGCGGTTTTTATCTTCAAGGGCTGTTTGGAATTTTTGCTGGACTTCAGAGGGCATTTCCGCGAGGCTGTTGTAGGCCTCGCCATCCACAATTACTTGCGAGGTGCTAAAAACTTGAACATTTTGAGCATTGCCAGATGCAAGGTTCTCAAAAATGTCCGGGACGCCATCCCGATCTTGATCCGCCAGGAGGTTGGTGACCTGTCCCATGGCGGCGTCGTAGGCGCGTCGGGCGTCGGGGGGCATTTCGTCGGGGGAGGTATATTCTTTGCCGTTGAAGAGGATTTTATTGCTCACGGTTAATTCTTGCGCGTTTCGTTCAATAAATACTTGCTCAAAGCTTCCAAAACCTGGTGGACCTGATCAGGGGCTACCCCTGAACGGTCTGACATTTTCTGTACCAATTTTTCACGTTCATCTTGATCGGGCAAAACGGCCATCAAGTATTGAAGCCAAAGCTCTGGGTCAATGTTAAGCTCTTCATCCATCCTTACATCCTCTTCGACCCCGCCATATACAACCCCAATTCCTCACGCGTCACCGTCTCCGGGTCGAGAATCCCGACGATTTCGCCGTGGAACATGACCGCGATTCGGTCCGCCAGGGACATGATCTCGTCCAACTCGGCAGAGATGACGATGACGCCAATGCCCTGGTCGCGCATTTCGATGATCTGATTGTGAATGTATTCGATGGAGCCAACATCTAGCCCGCGCGTGGGCTGGTTGGCGATCAGCAGTTTGACGGGGCGGGAAAATTCGCGGGCCACGATCACTTTTTGCTGGTTGCCCCCCGATAGGTTCCCGGCGGGGACGTTGGGGCCGGGCGTGCGGATGTCGAAGCGTTTGATCAATTCCTGAGCATTTTCCACGATCGAACGGTCATTGCGTTGAATCCCTTTGGCAAACGGGGAGACATAATAGGTACACAAAACTTCATTATCCGCCACTGAAAAAGGCATCACCAACCCGTGTTTTTGCCGGTCTTCGGGGATGTGGGCCATGCCATGTTCGATGAGAAAACGCGGATTAATGGGGGGGATGCCGTTTTCACTTAAAATAATTTTCCCTTTTTCAAACGCACGCAAACCGGTCAAGGCCTCGGCCAGTTCGGTTTGCCCGTTGCCCTGCACTCCGGCAATGCCCAAAATTTCGCCCGCGCGCACCTCAAAAGAAATATCGCGGACGGTTTCCACGCCCCGTTCATCTTTGACATGCAAATTGGCCACCGACAAAACCACTTCACCCGGATTGGCAGGCTCTTTGTCCACGCTGAGAAGGACATCCCGCCCGACCATCATCGAGGCCAACCCGTTCTCATCGGTTTCCGCGGGGGTGGTGGACCCGACCACGCGCCCGCGCCGCATCACGGTAATGTCATTGGAAATCGCCAGCACTTCCTTTAATTTATGACTGATGAAGATGATTGAAACGCCCCGGTTCGTCAGGTGACGCATAATTTTGAAGAGATCATCTGCCTCTTGCGGGGTCAAGACCGCGGTCGGCTCGTCCAATACCAAAATTTTTGCATCTCGGTAAAGCGCTTTGAGAATTTCCACGCGTTGCTGAATCCCCACCGGGAGGTCTTCCACAATCGCATCGGGGTCCACCTCCAGCCCATAGTTTTGGGAAAGTTCGCGGATTTGTTTGCGCGCCGTGCGTAAATCCAACGAAGGCCCGCGCGTAACTTCCGACCCCAAGATGATGTTCTCTGCCACGGTAAAGACAGGTACCAGCATAAAGTGTTGATGCACCATGCCAATGCCTTTGTGAATGGCATCGTGCGGATTGGCAATCTTCGTCAAGCGTCCATCAATGTAAATCTCCCCTTCATCCGGGCTGTACAAGCCGTAAATGATGTTCATCAGGGTGCTTTTCCCCGCGCCATTTTCGCCGAGCAGGGCATGAATCTCCCCTTTTTTGAGCTTCAAATTGATCTGATCATTTGCCAGCACCCCAGGAAAACGTTTGGTAATATTGCGGACTTCGAGGGCATAGGTTTCGGTCATGGTTTTATTCTTTCTCGTAGGGAACTCCATCTGCCGCGGGAACCCGTGTCCGTCCAACGAACCCGGCCAGCACGACGATGGTCAAAATGTAGGGGAGCATCCCAATAAACTGATGGGGAATGTCGATTTCACCGCCAAATTGGAGTTGGGTTTGCATCGCGGTGGCAAAGCCAAACAACAACGCCGCCCCCCACGACCCCAACGGGGTGTATTTCCCGAAAATCATCACGGCAAGGGCCACAAAGCCGCGCCCGTTCGTCATTGCACGCTCAAACGACCCCACCGCCTCCAAGGTCAGAAAAACGCCCGCCAACCCCGCCAGGGCACCGCCAATCATCACATTCACATACCGGATCGTAAACACGTTGACGCCGAGCGTATCCGCCGCGCGCGGGTGTTCCCCGACCGCGCGGGTTCGGAGACCCCACCGGGTGTGAAAGAGCACATAATGCACCAGAAAAACGAGCAAAATGGTGGCGTAGGTGATGGGGGGGTTGTCAAACAACACAGGCCCGATCAACGGAATATCTGTGAGCGGCCCGAGGGGAATCGCCTGCAGTTTGCCACTGGTTGTGACCCCCACCGAATAGAAAAACCCGGTAATCCCTAATGCCAAAATATTAATGACCGTCCCGCCAATAATCTGGTCAATTTTGAGGGTGACCGACATCAAAGCCAGGAGCGCCCCCAAAACCGCACCGGTCAAAACCCCGGCAGAAACGGCAATTAACAAACGGGGGCCGTCTCCCAATTCGGGCATACTGCTCAACCAAACATTGGTCATAAAGCCCACGAACGCCCCCATTAACATTTGCCCCTCAATCCCAATGTTGATAACCCCAGAACGCTCTCCTAACAAACCACACAGTGCGCCTAAAATTAGAGGTGTAGATTGGCGAAGGGTGGAAGATAAAACAGCTTGTGTGACGATAGCATTATTGGCATAACTAATGAGGGTCAAAACCACCAGCCCGGCCCCCACCAGGCTTACGGTTCCGTAACGCGCCCACCATTTTTGCCAATCGGATGTTGTAACAGTTTGCATAAAGACTCCAATCTCGAATAGCCAAAGTCGAAATTCTTTGTATGGATGTACTCAGTCAGGCTCGGGGGTTTCCTCTCCAGGCCTGAGCGGTTACGTATGGGCTATCTTATTATTGCGACCCCCAGCCTGTGCTGAGGGTAACCTTTTCTTCATCGGTTGCCTGGCGAGTGCGTAAAATCCATCGGACAATGACATCGGCGGCGACAAAGAAAAGGATTAACGCCTGGATAACATCGGTGATTTCCTTCGCGACGCCAGCGTTAAACTGCATGGTACTGGCCCCAGCCTTCATCGCCCCCACGATCAAAGCGGCGGGAATGACCCCAAACGGGTGCGTTTTCCCCAAGAGGGCAATCGTAATCCCATCAAATCCCAGCCCGGTATTGAACCCTGGCTGGAAACGGCCTACCACGCCCAGGGTCTCGACCCCCCCGCCCAACCCTGCGAGAACGCCGCTCAAGGCCATGGTCAAGATCACGGTACGGGCAACTTTGATACCTGCATACCGCGCCGCGTGGGGGTTCGTGCCCACCGTGCGGATTTCAAACCCCAGCGTGGTGCGCCAGAGGAGCCACCACACAATGACCGCCATCCCCAACGCAAGCAAAAATCCGACTGGGATGTTCCCAAAGAGAGGAATCACCGCTGTTTCGAGAATTTTGGGGGTTCGCGCCACAATATTTCCGGGGGCAGTATCCTTCCAGGGGCCATCTGCAAGGTAATCTGTCAGGTTAATCGCGACAAAATTAAGCATAATCGTCGTGATCACTTCGTGTGCGCCGGTGTATGCCTTAAGTGCCCCTGGAATCGCCCCGAATAGCGCGGCGGCGATGGCACCACAAATCAGGGCCAGAGGAGCATGCAGAAAGAAGGGCAGACCTTCTACCGCAAACCCGACATACGCGGAGACTATCGCTCCGAATAATAATTGTCCTTGCGCGCCAATGTTGAACAGCCCGGCTTTAAAGGCAAACGCGACGGCCAACCCGCTAAACACAAGGGGCGTCGCTTTCTCCAGGGTGCGTCCAAATGCTTCCGCATCTCCGAATGATCCCTCGATCAAAGCCGCATAGGCCTGGAGTGGGGATGCCCCGGAGACGGCAAGAAGGATCGCACCGATTAAGCCAGCTAGTAAGACCGCTCCAAGCGGAACGCTTACGGTTCTCCATACGCGTGCAAGAAGCAACAGAAATGGAGGGGTTCTTTGCTCAGTTGCTTCGTTGTTCATTTGTTTTCCTTATGGTGGGGTATTCTGCGTGAGTCGTTACGACTGAATTGTCGAGGTTCATTTTAACTGCGATTGAAAAGCGCGTAAAGCAAAAACTTACCCTTAATCCCCTGTAATAAGCGATAGGGTGTAAAAAAATAGCGACGCATCCAAATGAATGCGTCGCTATTCAAAAAACAAAGGGAATGCCTACTTATTGCAGAGGTTTGTGCCGTCGGCATAACCCGTGTTGATGCTACCATCTTTTAAGCCAGCATCAATCGCGGCCAGTTGATCTTTCACTTCTTGAGGAATGGTTGCGTCAAAATCGTGGAAGGGGGCCAGGCCGGAACCACCAAAGTAGTTACCTGACGGGAAGCTACCCGCCTGAGCGGCTTTGACCAGATCGACCACGCCTGGGGTGATGAGTTTCATCGCGCTGGAAATGAGACAGGCATGCGCTTCGGGAACGGTTTCCCATTGATCGGAGTCGACGCCGATACAAAACGCGCCTTCCTCGGAAGCGACTTCGGTGATGGCGCCGTTACCGGTTTTGCCGCCCGCACCAAAGATGACATCCGCACCCTGATCAATGGCCTGGCGGGCGGTGGAAGCACCCCATTCGGGGTCCACAAACGCCACATCCAAACCGCCGGGGTGGTAGGTGGAAATGTAGTTGATGTCGGGGTTGATGTAGCACGCGCCGTTTTCGTAGCCTTCTTTGAACGCGACCACCGGAGGAACCAGATCGGTGCCGAGGACGGCGGCAATGGTGCCACTCTTGGTCATCAAAGCGGCCAACGCACCCGCCAGGAAGCCGGATTGATCTTCATGGAAAATCAGGCCAGCGAGGTTGGGGATGTCGTCGGTGGTTTCTTCGGTGAATTGCCAGGCCTGGAATTGATCGACGCCGATGAATTTGATGTCGGGGTATTTGCCAGCGGCTTCAATGGTGGCTTCGCCGAGGGCGAAACCAACGGTGATGACGACATCATAGCCTTCAGCGGCAAACAGATCGATGTTCGCGCCGTAGTCTTTGGCGTCTTTGGTTTCGACGAATTTAGACTGACCGCCCAGTTCTTCGGCGGCCTGTTGAGCGCCTTCCCAGGCAGATTGGTTGAAGGATTTGTCATCCACTTCGCCAACGTCCGTGACCAGACCAACGCAGAAGACATCGGCGCTGGAGCAATCTTTTTCTTCCATCACTTCTTCGGTGGGTTCTTCCATCTCTTCCGTAGCGGCGGCTTCTTCGGTCGCAGGGGCGGCGGGTTGGCAAGCGGCCAAAACCATTGAGGCCAAAAGCAACAAAGCTAAAAGGGTAAAGAGTTTCTTTGACATACAGGGTCCTCCAGAATAGGGGAAAATAGGGGATTTTTAATCGGCATAAGAGCCGACAATGAAATTAGTATAACGACTATTAGATGATTAGGCAAGTCAAATATTAACGATCTGTTGGGGGCGCAGTTAGGCGTCAGACCCGCTTAGGGACTTTCGATTACACCTAAGGGATCAATTAACCCGGCTTGCAAATCGGCAAATACTTCTTCGGCCAGGCGTTGTTTGCCTGGGGTTAACAACGAGGCGTTGATGTCGGTCAGTTGCCCGGGGAGGGGGAGGATGAGGCCTAATTCACCTTCGAGCAATTGAGGCCAGTATTGCAAAAAGATGCCTTCCAGGTCGGGTTGGCGCATGGAGACCAGCCACCAGTCCAGCACATCCTCAGGGGGTTTGATCTCGCTAATGATGTAGAGGCCTTGTTCGGCCATGTAGCGGTATAAATCTGCGGCTTCTGCACCCCCTACGCCGGGTTCCAAATAAATGGTTCGCACCACGCGATCGCGCATAAAGTCCACGAGGGCGCGCCATTCGCCTGGGGAGGCGGTGGCGGGCAGGGAGACGTAAAACGGGTATTCGTAAAAGGGCGGTACACCGTAGCGGCATAATCCGCAGAAAAAGCGCATGCCATTTTCAAACGCGAGGGGAGTGGTGGCGGCAGTGGCGCTGTCTTGGAGACCGATGATGCCGACGCGGTATTCGGGGGTGGTGAGGGCGGCGATATATCCGGCGAGGAAGGCGTTATTGACCGGGGAACTTAATTCGGAGCCGATGGCGAGCAGGTTGGGGGCTTGGACCAGATTGGGGATGCCGACTGCCAGCACCCGGGTCTCCCGCGCGGTCGCGACGATTTGATCCAGGCCCGGCGCGGGGGGGAGGGCGATCAGGTAATCGACGTCGTTGGCGGCTTCTTCCCCGGAGAGGGTTTGGCGGATTTGAAAGCGGAAACCAGCGTCGCGCGCGAGTTGGGCAAATTGGGGTTCCAGCGCGGCCGCGAGGGTTGC
>JABWBV010000656.1 GCA_013359445.1 Anaerolineales bacterium
TGGGTGGGGGATGGCCATCCCCCACCCATCCCTTTTTTCGGGGATTCTCCAACTACATCTGAACGGTTACCTTAAGTCGTTACAACCAGGAGATGAATCAGCGTCTTATTGAAGGCCCCGTTTGACCGCATCGATCACCTGATCGACTTGGGCCTCGGTCATGGTGGCATACAGGGGCAGGGTGACCTCCCGTTGCGCCACATGCTCGGTCACGGGGAGTTTGACATCCGCGTATTGAGTCTGGTAGGCTTGAAATTGATGAATGGGCGGGTAATGGATACTCGTTTGAATCCCGGCGGCGCGCATATGATCGATGAAGGAATACCGATCCACCCCGTCAGGCAAAAGAATGGGGAAAATGTGATAGGCGGGCGTGCCCAACGAATCCCGAAACGGTAGCCCTACCCCACTCGCTTCTAACCCCTGCCAGTATCTTTCAGTCAGCTCGCCACGACGCGCATTGTTCGCGAGCAGTTTACCTAACTGAACCAACCCCAACGCCGCCCGAATCTCGTCCATCCGGTAGTTATACCCCAGTGCAACCACATCGTAAGAATAGGCATGTCCTTGATGCCGGTCCCAGGTAAGGGTGGTCATCCCGTGGGAGCGCAAGAGACGCGCCTTTTCGGCAATCTCATCCCGTTGCGTGACCAGCATCCCTCCTTCGCCTGTGGAGAGGTTTTTATTCGAAAAAAAGCTGAAACACCCCACATCGCCCCACGTACCCAACGCTTTCCCCTCCAGAAATGCGCCCGGAGAATGGGCCGCATCTTCGATCACGGCCAACTGATGCCGGTGGGCAAGGGCCATCACCGCTTGCATCGCGCAGGGGTACCCGGCGTAGTGCATCACCATAATCGCTTTGGTCGCAGGCGTGATTTGGCTTTCAATCGCGCGCGGGGAAATGGTTAAGTCATCCGGGCCGTGGATTTCGGCAAAACGCACCTCCGCCCCGGTATAACGCACGGCATTGGCCGTTGCCACAAACGTCAAAGAGGGAACAATCACTTCATCCCCCGGGCCAATGCCCAAGGCCAGGCAAGCAAGATGGAGTGCCACGGTCGCGTTGGACACCGCAACCGCATGGTTCGCCCCTATCGTTTCGGCGAACCGGGTTTCAAATTCACGGGTTTCGGCCCCCATGGTCAGCCACTTGCCGCGTAAAACGCGTTGCACAGCGGCTTCTTCCGCGGGGCCATAATCCAGGTCTGCGAGGGGAATTTGCCAGTTCATTCAGGCTCCTGTTCAGGCGAGTCGGGCAAAATCTGTGCCCGCATCTGTTCAAATTCAATGACCGCTTGCTCATAATCATCTTGACGCCCCAAATCTTGCCAATATCCGTCAAAGGGATAGCCAACGACTTTTTCGCCCGCCGCAATCAACTTCAGAACCAGATCAGGGAAATCTAAATATTCGTTTTGGGGAATAAAGGACAGCACCCGGGGTTCAAACACATAAATCCCCATACTCACATGAAAATGATATGTGGGCTTTTCGATATATCCCGTCAATTGATAATCCGGATTAAACTCCAACACCCCAAGGTCAACTTTCACCTGACGGGCGTGCATGGCAATAGTCGCCGCCGCACCGGATTCACGGTGATAGCGTACCAGGGCGGCCAGGTCCAGGGTAGTCAGCACATCCCCGTTGGAGACCAGAAAGGTATCTTCCAGACTTCCGATCAGGGAGAGAGGGCCAGCGGTGCCTAATGGTTTCTCTTCATAACTATAGCCGATCTTCAGGCCAAACTGCTTGCCGTCTTTGAAGAAGGCCCGCATCAATTCGGCCAGGTGCCCAACCGTTAGGATCACCTCGTCTACACCAGCATGTTTCATTTGCCGGAGCATGATTTCCAGAATGGGCATATCCCCGATGGGCATCAGGGGTTTGGGTAACACGGTCG
Organism: Anaerolineales bacterium; assembly: GCA_013359445.1. GTDB lineage: Bacteria > Chloroflexota > Anaerolineae > Anaerolineales > JABWBV01 > JABWBV01. Next base: position 1,907 of record JABWBV010000656.1, read on the forward strand.
TATAGGGGCGCAGGCGAGTGCCTTTGCCCCCGGCAAGAACAATTGCTTTCATAATTTTTCTAAATTTCGAACACTTCACGCCAAAAACGGTAGCACGATAAAAAATTTGACGGCTTAGGCTTAGAGAGGAAACGCTCCGAAGTTTGCAGACAGAGCGCTTTTCGAATAACCCCACTCAACCGTCGGAATTTCCCCCGCGTTTTGAGAAGAAACCACAGGGGGCTTAAAGCTGATAATTTTCGGGGCGATACAACGCCAGATTTTGAGACACCCAATCAATGGTCTGGGCCAACCCCTCCCGTAAACTGACCTGGGGATGCCAGCCCAACCGCGTCTGGGCCAAGCGGTTATCGGATAATAATCGTTGCACCTCACTTTTTTCAGGGCGTAGGCGGGATGGGTCTACAACAATCTCTACGTCTCTCCCCAGCAGGGAGATAATTTCTTGCGCCAGATTGAGAATTTTCACTTCACTTCCAGTGCCCAGATTGAAGGTTTCGCCCTCAACTTGGGGGGTTTCGCCCACTCGTAAAAATCCGGCAACGGTATCGGACACAAAGGTCAGGTCCCTGGTCGCATCCAGGTTGCCGAGTTGCAGATGGGGGCGTGTCAACGCCTGGGTAATGATCGTGGGGATGACGGCACGCGCCGATTGGCGGGGGCCATAAGTATTAAAGGGGCGTAATGTTACCACAGGCAAGTCAAAGGATCGATAAAAACTTTCGGCCAGTTTATCGGCCCCAATCTTACTGGCGGAATAGGGCGATTGCCCCTGGAGCGGGTGGGCTTCATCAATAGGGACCCGAAGAGCCGTGCCGTACACTTCGCTGGTGGAGGTATGTATGATCCGCGCAACCCCGGTATCCCGGCCAGCCAGCAGAATATTCATGGTGCCCATGACATTGGTTTCCACCACTTCCGCGGGGTGGACATACGAGTACGGAATGGCAATGAGCGCGCCTAAGTGGAAGACATGCGACACCCCTTGCATTGCACGGCGCACGGCTTCCAAATCGCGAAGATCGCCCGCCAATACTTCGACTTCCTTGCGAACGGCAGGCGGCAAAAAGGAGAGCAAGCCCCAATCGCCGCGCGAGGTGTACCGGACAAACGCCCGGACATGTGCCCCCGCGTGGACCATTGTTTCTGTAAGGTGACTGCCAATAAACCCCCCGGCCCCCGTAATCAAGATCGTCTTCCCGGCCCAAAAAGCACTCATTTCCGCCGTCCTAACCGGATTTCCGTCCGTAGATGTTCAATTTGCATGTGCAAGGCTTCATATTCCTGGGCTTCCAACAAGTCTTCTAAATAGCCCAACCAGGTAATGACGTGGCTGGGTGCTAACAAATGGGTGGTATTCCCCACCTGACGGGTCGCGATTCCCCCGCGAAATTCGTCGCGCATCAGTTCCACCACGTTGGGCATCATAATCGTGCGGGTGGGCAAATCCTGACAAATTGAGAGGATGCGTAACCGTTCCTCCGCCCCAATATTGGAGATGGCATACAACACAATCCCCACATCATGGCGAGCAACCAGAGCTTTTAAGTCGTTCGTCGTTCCCAAGACCGTTGCCCCGTCCACCCGCATGCCTTGTTTGCGAGGATCATCGTCCACCATTCCGATGATATTAAAGGCCTGGGCAAGCGTACCTTTGCGGACCAACCAGGCGGCAAACTGCCCCAATTCCCCCGCCCCCACAATCACCATGCGCTCCCCCATAAT
>JABWBV010000657.1 GCA_013359445.1 Anaerolineales bacterium
ACCGTCACGCGTGCCGCAACCCGTACCCTACCCCCGCGCCCGGGGAGTGTGGGCGGTGCGGCCCGAACCGCTATGGGAGGGGCCGCAGTAGGGGCCGCGGTTGCCATTACCGCCGCAACTTTCACCCTCAATGCCGCCTCTGCCCACCCGCAAATCGCCTCTTCCGTTTCAACCCTGCAAAGCTCCTTGAGCAATCTGCAAACACAAAGTTCTTTCGATGACCTGATCGAAGAGCTTGATCGCCTCGATAAAGACACGACTCATGCCGTGGATTTGCTTGAAAGCGCGCGCGACAAGGGTTTTGTGTACCAAAAAGAGTTGGATGATTTGGCATTGGAAATTTTAGAGCGGTGGGAGCAGGTTTACCAACAAACAGCCTCCGAAGTGGACCGTCAGGAAACCACCTTCCAGACGCGACTCACCCCCCTCAATGGTCAAGTCAGCCTCCTCAACGCACGGTTAAACAACCCGACCACCGCCGCGCCCCAACTTCGGATCACCGAAACGAATGTCAATACCCTGCTGAGGGATGTCGGAACCATCCGTTCCAATTTACGCAGTCAATATAGCGATCTGCAAAGTAAAGTCTCGCTTTTGAATGGCCGCCTTTCTACCATTCACTGGGCCTTGACCCAACTGGCGGAAGCGCGTTTCCAAACAGGCGCGGGGGAAAACCTGGTGATGGCCGTGAAAGCGCGTTGGGATCAGGTCGGCGATAATGACCCGGAAGGAATTTTGTACCTGACCTCCAAACGGCTGATCTTTGAACGCAAAGAAAAAGTCGCGACCAAAAAAGTGCTATTTATCACCACCTCCTCCGAACTCGTGCACGAAGTAATGATCGACGAAGGGGTGGCCGATTTGCGTGAGGTCAAAGCCGTTAGCAAAGGCCTGTTCGGACACCAGGATTTTCTGGAAGTGAAATATGCCAAAGCCGGGGAAGTGGCCTTCCACCTGGACGGGCAGGACTCCAAAGCGTGGGCCGCCCTGATTGAACGGGTTCGTACCGGACGCATCGAAGACGAACGTTCAACGGGTTCGGCCCTTTCCTTCAAAGACTTGACCGGAGACCTCAGCGCTTCCGACATTGCCGCGGCCCAAACCGAACTCAACGAACTGCAAGATGAACTCATGCTCCAAAACGCGCGGGGGGCTTTGGAAGGCTTAGAAAACGATGTTCGCTCCCTGGAACGTGATCTTGCCGATCTCCGTGCGCGAGGCTATGCCATCGAAAAAGACCTGGAAGGCGAAATCGCTGTGCTTGTTGCACAGTGGGAACGCGTCAAAGGGAACGCCGAAACCACCCTGAATACACAAGCAGGCTTACTGGCGACTGAATCCCAAACTTTAAATGGCATGATGGCAAAACTCGCAGGCATGTCCGCCAACTTAACCGCGGCCCGCCCGGTGTATATGCAATTCAAATCTACCCTGGCCTCCGCCGAAGCCACCGCGTTAGCCGCCGAAAACACCGTTATCAGCCAATTCGACGAATATGGCGATGAAGTCGAGGGCCTTGCCGCCCACATGGCTTGGGTGGGGTGGATGTTAGATGCCCTCGCCACCGCCTCCTTCCAACTGCTCGCCACCGAAAGCGGGGTCGCGGCCACCGAAGCCCTTTGGACGGGCGGGAGTGAACCGGAAAACGGCGTCCTCTTCCTGACCGATCAGCGTCTCCTCTGGGAAGACCGGGTAGGCGATTACGAATTAAAAGTTGACATCCCCCTGCAAAGTGTGACCGGTGTCCGCAAAGAAGAACAAGAAACGGAAGAAGGAGATATCCTCGAAACCCTCATCTTTACCTTCGACGGCAATGCCCCCTACAACGAAACGCGATTTGAACTGGCCGCCTCCGTCGGCGATGACTGGGTCAAAATGGTCGGGCGCGCCCGCAAAGGCGATTATGCCAGCGACCGCGCCGTCGAAATCGATCCAGCCGAACTCGACCGGGTTCAAAACGCCCCAACCAGTTGCCCCAACTGCGCCGCCTCGTTTACCGCCCCCGTTTTACGCGGCCAATCTGAAATCACCTGCGAATATTGTGGCGCGGTCACGCGTATCTAGCTCTATCGCTCACAAAAAGCTCCTTTACGCCGGTCAGGAAAATCCCTGGCCGGTTTTCTTATCGATACGCCCGTGCGAAGAGGTAAAACTCGAAAAAGGATGGAAAGGGGCTTGTACATTCCCCTTCCATCCTTTTTTATCGGAACATCCTACCCGTGGTGAGTAGATACGTTTTCTTTAATTAGCCCGATTCGCTTATCTATCTTTTCAAGATATTTGTTAGAATACACGCTATGACACTCCAAAAGGATTCCCTCCTTCGCAATCGTTACCGTATCCTGGAAATTCTTGGGGCAGGTGGCATGGGGGCTGTCTATAAAGTGCGCGATGAAAACTTGGGCGTCCTTGTGGCCGTCAAAGAAAACCTCTTCACCACGGAAGAATATGCCCGCCAATTTCGGATGGAAGCCACCATCCTGGCAAGTCTGCGCCACCCCAACCTCACCCGTGTAACCGACCATTTTGAAGAAGGTGAAGGGCAATACCTCGTCATGGACTTCATCGAAGGGGAAGACCTGCGCGACCGCATGGACCGGATCGGCATCTTGGACGAAGAAGAAGTCATCACCATAGGGCGTGCCATCTGCGAAGCCCTCACCTACCTCCACACCCGCATCCCCACCATTCTCCATCGCGACATCAAACCCGGCAATGTCCGCATCGCCCCCAACGGTCAGGTCTTCCTGGTGGATTTTGGCCTCGCAAAAATCGTCGAAGGCACCCAACTGACCATGACCGGCGCACGGGCCATGACCCCCGGCTACTCCCCCCCCGAACAATACGGCACCGCCCGCACCGACGCCCGCTCCGACATCTACTCCCTCGGCGCCACCCTCTACTCCGCCATCACCGGCTCCCTCCCGGAAGATGGCCTCGCGCGCGCCATGAACCAGGTCACGTTGACCCCCGTCCGCAAACTCAACCCCAAAGTTTCGCGCAAACTTTCCAACGTGATCGAAAAAGCGCTGGCCGTTCACCCCGACGAACGTTTCCAACATGCCGAAGATTTCCAAAAAGCCTTAACCGGGGCACGCGGGGTCTCCCGCAAACGCCAGGGGCAAGAACCCCTCACGGTGGCCCCGCCGCCCTCCGCCATTCTCGACGACGTTCTCACCTTCAACATCCCCGATCCCACCTCGCGCCCCCTCGCCCCTCAAATCGAAATCCCCTCGATCAAACTTCCTCCCCCCAGGTTGGTCAGCCCTGCCGATCTCAAACCCTCTTCCTCGCTCGGACGGCCCTCCCTCCCGGTGAGCAAACCCATCACACGCCCTGAGGCCGATCCCGTTTTTGAAGTTTCCCAAAAAACCGAACCGAAAAAGAAAAAGCCAATCAGTTGTTTGCCTATCCTCCTGCTGATCTTTGTGCTGGTCGGCGGCAGTGCCCTGGCGGCCTATTTACTCTATCCCAACGAATTCAACGATGCCCTGGCCTTTTTTGTGCGCCCGTCCAACGTCTCCCCTAGCCCCACCGCGCTGGTCATTTCCGATCCGAACGGAAGCACCCCCACCGAGTCCCTCCCCTCTCCAACCCCCTCTGCCCCCCCAGCCGCGGAAGAAACAGC
>JABWBV010000658.1 GCA_013359445.1 Anaerolineales bacterium
CTCGATGATCAGCGCGCCCTCGTTGAGCATCGAGTCGAAGTCGAGTTCCTCCGCTTCGGGCACGGAGTCGAGGCGATAGGCATCGAGGTGAAAAAGTCTTCCACCATCGGCGCGCCGATATTGGTTGACGAGAATAAAGGTCGGGCTGGAAACGGAATCGAGCGAACCCCACCCCTGCGCAAGGCCCTGTGCAAACGTGGTCTTGCCCGCGCCGAGATCGCCCTGCAAACAGATCACATCGCCCGGTTTAAGCAGGCCGCCAAGGCGGATTCCAATGCGCCGCGTTTGCTCCGGGCTTCGGCTGAAGAATTCCAACATGTGCGCGTCGAGGATTGGCATCGGGTTGAAATTATACCGCCCTGTTTGAGAACTGCGCGTAGAGTGGGTATGGCACCAAGCCGCCAGGAATTTCTCCTTGCGCCTTTGCGTTAGGAATATCGCCGAAGAATGGATTCAAGGGTCTCCCCACTTTCGGATCCATGCACTTAGGAGGGGAACAATTTTTCGAAGACCTCGGGGCAATACTTCTGCACCACCTCGGATGAAATGCCATTCTCTTTGCATATCTCGGCATACAGACCCGCACTGGGGCGTTTGATTCGTTTCTGAGTGTCCACATCCAACCCCCAAAGCCCGAAGCGGTACTTCCATCCAAAACTCCACTCGAAATTATCCACCAACGACCAGTAGTAATAGCCTTTGATCGGCCAGTTGAAGTTGACCGCCCGCCACATTTGATGGATGTGCTGGGCCAGATAACGCGGGCGCATGTGGTCGTCCGCGTCTTCCACGCCGTTTTCGGTCACGATGATCGGGAGACGGTACGCGTTTGCCCACTTCAACGCGTCGTAAAAGCCAAGCGGTTCGTTGGCGATGAACCCGGTGTCGCTCAGTTCGGCGTTCGGGTCGTAGGATCGTTTGCCCAATAACGCCAGGGGGTGGAAGGCGACGTATTCGCGGGTGTAATAATTGACCCCGAAAAAGTCCTGCGTCCCTTTGGCGTGGTGAATTTTGTATCGCCAACCAGGGAACTTTAACACCCCGGTTGCGGCGGCGTGGGGGAAAAAGTCATTGAACAACCCCGACAACATGCCCGCCAACCCCACGTCCAACGGCAACCACGTTCGTTTGGGGAGGATGCCCCGGTACTGATGCGCCATCCCGACCTGGGCATTTTGCTGAACCCGATGAATGGTGTGGTAGGCGGCGGCGTGCCCGCGCACGAGGTTGGTCATCACTTTGAAGGAGTTGAAAATCTCGTTTTTGCGTCCCGGCGGGAAATCGCCGAGCACATACCCCATCGCGGCATAGACGTTCGGCTCGTTAATGGTGACCCACTGGTTCACATATTCTTTGAACGCGCCGACGACTTTTTCGGTAAACAAGGCAAACTGATCCGAAACGTCGTTCATCCAACCTCCTCGCTCGTAAATCCACAGCGGATCGGTGAAGTGATGGAGGGTGACCATCGGCGTCATCCCCCGCTCGCGCAGGCCGCGCACCATCTGGCGGTAGTTGTCCAGCGCGTCCTCGTTCCACCGGTCGGGGGTGGGCTGGATGCGGCTCCACTCGATGGACAGGCGGTGGGCAGTTTGCCCGGCTTCCGCGGCGCGGTCAAAGTCCTCGCGCCAGCGTCCGCCCCACCAATCGGCGGCCAGCCCAGCTTTGTGCCCGTGTTGGATGCGTCCATTCGCCTGTTCAAAGGCGTACCAATTGTTGTTCGTGTTGTTGCCTTCGTTCTGGTGTGCGGCACTCGCCGTACCCCAGACAAAGTTGCGGGGGAAGTTGAAAGTTGCTTCGGCCATATAAATTCGATGTTGTGTTAAAGATTGAGAAATTCATCTATGGTCAACCCCGCTTGTTCAATAATTGCTCGTACCGTCCCCCGTGACATATCGCCCGGATGATTAGGGATAGTCACGCGGCGGTGGGTTTTCGGGTTGTACCAGATTTCGTGACTACCTTTCGCCTGACGGTCAAAGACGAACCCCGCTTTTCGCAGACGTTGAATTACATCCCGATAAGTCAACGTGGGTAGTCGGTTCATATCGCGGCAAGTTCAGGAGCAATCGAAATGGGAATTTTTGTTGAAGTTTTGTGACTTTTACGTTGGAGAGCGGCCTCAATTTTCGGGGGCAGTGGATCGCCATGTTCCAGATAGGACTCAACCAATTTTCGCGCCACATCCTGGGCAATTTCCATCGTTTCGGCAATCGTCCGCCCCTCTGCGATTAGCCCTTGCAGATCGTCACTTGTTGCCAGATACCCGCCCTCTTCCAACGGTTCAATTTGAATGGATAACAGAATTTCGTTCATGCGAGCACCTCGATCCAAAAGTGTTTTCATTTTACCACCTTGTGATATGCTTAAATTATGCAAGATATATTCGTCCTCTCCGCCGTTCGTTCACCCATCGGGCGCGGCTACCCCAACGGGACACTCGCCCACCTCACCCCGATCAACCTGTCCGCCCTCATTTTGCAGGCCGCGGTGGCCCGTGCAGGGGTTGATTCTGCGCTCGTTGAAGATGTTATTTGGGGATGCGTCACCCCGGTGGGGGATCAGGGAGCGAATGTGGCGCGGCTGGCGGTGTTGAAGGCGGGATTCCCCGTTCAGGTTCCGGCGGTCACGCTCAACCGGATGTGCGGATCGGGGCAACAGGCCATTCACTTTGCCGCGCAAGCTATTCTCGCGGGGGACGCGGATATCCTGATCGCAGGTGGCACGGAAATGCTCTCGCACCAACCCCTCGGCACGGATTGGCCCGCACAATGGCCTGCCGATTTTCCCTACGACCTCGTGCATCAGGGCCTCAGCGCGGAGATGATGGCGGAAAAGTGGGGGCTGACCCGCGACGAACTGGACGATTTTGCCTATCAAAGCCACGTCCGCGCGGGGAACGCGATTCGGGCGGGGGTGTTTGCATCCCAAACGGTGGACGTGCCCGGCGCGGATGGGAATTGTGTCGCGACCGACGAAGGGGTGCGCCCCAACCCTGATCGAGCGAAGATGTCCACGCTCAAGCCGGTTTTTAAGCCCGAGGGCGTGATCACCGCGGCAAACAGCAGTCAGATCAGCGATGGCTCATCGGCGGTGGTGCTGGCCTCGGAAAAAGCCGTGCGCGAACATCACCTGACCCCGCTCGCCCGGCTTGTCTCCCGCGTCGTCGTCGGCTCCGACCCAGTGCTGATGCTCGACGGGCCGATTCCTGCCACGCAAATGGCGCTTGCCCGCGCGGGGTTAACGCTGGCGGACATGGATTTGATCGAGATCAACGAGGCGTTTGCGTCGGTCGTCCTTGCCTGGGCGAAGGAACTCGGCGCGGATTTGGCCCGCGTCAACGTCAACGGCGGCGCGATTGCCCACGGACATCCGCTCGGCGCAACGGGCGCGATCCTGATGACCAAACTCGTCCACGAACTTCACCGCACCGGAAGCCGCTACGCCCTGCAAACGATGTGCATCGGGCACGGGATGGCGACGGCGACGGTTTTGGAGAGGGTATGAGAAGGTAAATAGGGTAGATAAAGTAGATACGGTAAATAAGGTACAAGTGGGATACCATATTTACCCTCTCTACCATATTTACCATATTTACCATCTTTACCCTATTTACCATGCCTACCA
>JABWBV010000066.1 GCA_013359445.1 Anaerolineales bacterium
CGCGGTCCCAGACGATGGGGGCGTTGAGGCGGTTGCGCATGTACTCGAGGTCGCGCTTGATGGTCGCGCGCGAGACCTCCAGCTTCTCTTCGAGGACCGCGAAGGGGACGATTTTCTTTTCGTTGAGCAACTGGTCGATGCGGTAGAAGCGCTCGGTGCGGTCCATCACTCACCCTGTGGCTCAAGGAATGAGCCACATTATGCCTCAGCCGGCCTGCAGCGGGGCGCCCTGCGCGTCGAAGTAGCGCGCCGGCTCGAACAGCGAGGCAATGGTCACCCGGGCGATGCGCTTGTCGTCGGGCACGACGTAGAGCACCGGGGTGAGCATCTCCTCGAAGATGCCGCGCAGGCTGCGCGCGCCCACCTTGTACTCGATGGCCAGCTCGGCGATCTGCTCGAAGACTTCCGCCTCGATCGTCAGCTCGACGCCCTCGCCCTGCAGGATCTCGCGGAACTGGCGGTAGATGGCGTTGCGCGGCACCGTCATGATGCGCACCAGCATCGCCTTGTCGAGGTCCTGGAAGCTGGCGACGATCGGCAGCCGGCCGGCGAACTCGGGGATCAGGCCGAATTCGAAGAGGTCGGTCGGCTTGACGCGGGCATTGAGCCGGTCGAGGATGTGCTGGTCGTCGCCGCCGGTGGCGGAAATGAAGCCGTAGGCGTGCGTCCGGGCGAGGATGTTGCGCAGCCCGACGAAGGCGCCGCCGCAGATGAAGAGGATGTTGGCGGTATCGACGTACTGGCCGTGCTTGAGCCGCACCGGCGCACCCTCCATGATCTTCAGCAGGGCGTGCTGCACGCTCTCGCCGGAGGCGCCGCGTGCCTGGCCGCTGATGGCCTTCAGCTTGTCCACCTCGTCGATGAAGACGATGCCGCTTTGCGCCCGCGCCACGTCGCCGCCGGCCTTCTCGAGCAGGCGCTGCAGGATGGCGTCGATCTCCTCGTTGACGAACTCGGTCTGCGCCAGCGAGGTGGCGTCGGCCGTGACGAAGGGCACCTGCAGCGCCCGCGCCAGCGTCTCGCACAGCAGGGTCTTGCCGGTGCCGGTGGAGCCGACCAGCAGGATGTTGCTCTTGGCCAGCTCGACGGCTTCGCTGCGCGCCTGGCCGAGCTTCTTGTAGTGGGAATAGACGGCGACGGCGAGGATCTTCTTCGCCCCGTCCTGGCCGACGACGTACTGGTCGAGGTATTTGACGATTGCGCTCGGGGTCATGACGGGCGATCGGGGTGGCGGAAAGGGAATTATGCCGCTGGACGGCCGCCCCGCCCCGGCATTTGACGCGAGCATAGCCTCGGGAGTACCTTACCGGCTCGGTAATGCGATCGTCTTTTTGCCCATATAAACTAAGAAACCCGTCCGCATCCGGCCGGACCTACAGGAGGAGAAACCATGCGAATCAAGACTCTCGCCGCGGCGCTGGCCGCCGCCGGCCTGCTCGCCGCACCCGCCGCCTTCGCCCAGACCGAAATTCAGTGGTGGCACTCCATGAGCGGCCAGCACAACGACAAGATCAACGAAATCGCCAAGGGCTTCAACGCCAGCCAGACCGAATACAAGCTCATGCCTGTCTACAAGGGCAGCTATCCGGAATCGATGACCGCCGCCATCGCCGCCTTCCGCGCCGGCAATCCGCCCCACATCGTGCAGGTGTTCGAGGTCGGCACCGCCACCATGATGGCAGCCAAGGGCGCCATCAAGCCGGTGACCCAGCTCATGAAGGATGCCGGCGAGCCCTTCAACCCGAAGGCCTATCTGCCCGCCGTCACCGGTTATTACACGGACAATCGCGGCAACATGCTGTCCATGCCTTTCAACAGCTCGAGCGCCATCTTCTACATCAACAAGGACGCCTTCAAGAAAGCCGGCCTCGACCCGAACAAGCCACCGAAGACCTGGAAGGAATTCGCTGTCGCCGCCGGCAAGCTCAAGGCGTCCGGGCAGGCCTGCGCCTACACCACCGGCTGGCCCTCCTGGGTGCACATCGAGAACTTCAGCGCCTGGCACAACGTGCCGATCGGCACGAAGGAAAACGGCATGGCTGGCATCGACACGACGTTCCAGATCAACTCGCCGGCGCACGTCAAGCACGTCGCCATGCTCGCCGATTTCGCCAAGAACGGCTGGTTCACCTATTCGGGGCGCCGCCAGGAGGGCGAGGACCGCTTCATCAGCGGCGAGTGCGGCATGCTCACCTCCAGCTCGTCGGCCATCGGCAAGATCCGCAAGGGCGCCAAGTTCGAGTTCTCCGCCCACTTCCTGCCCTACCACGACGACATCAAGGGTGCGCCGCAGAATTCCATCATCGGCGGCGCCACGCTGTGGGTGATGTCCGGCAAGAAGGCGGCCGACTACAAGGGCGTGGCGAAGTTCTTCAGCTACCTGTCGCGTCCCGAGGTGCAGATGGACTGGCACACCAGCACGGGCTATGTGCCGATCACCCTGGCCGCCTATGAAATGACGAAGAAATCCGGCTACTACGAGAAGAACCCGGGCGTGGACGTCGCCATCCACCAGTTGAACAACAAGGCGCCGACGGCCAATTCCAAGGGCCTGCGCTTCGGCGGCTTCGTGCAGGGCCGCGAAGTTTTCGAGGAGGAGATGGAATCCGTCCTGCAGGGCAAGAAGCCCGCCAAGGCGGCGATGGACGACGCCGTCAAGCGCGGCAACGTCATCCTGCGCAAGTTCGAGGCGGCCAACAAGTAAAAAGTCAGTCTCCCGGGTACGGCGGTCTGGATGGAGAAACGCGTTGTTTTCCGCTCGGCATGGCTGCCCTATGCCCTGCTCGCGCCGCAGATCGCCGTCACCCTCGTCTTCTTCTTCTGGCCGGCCGGCCAGGCGATCTGGTATTCCTTCCAGCTGCAAGACGCCTTCGGCCTGAAAACGCAGTTCGTCGGCCTGGAGAACTTCCGGGCGCTCTTCAATGATCCGCATTACCTGGCCTCCTTCCGGATCACCGCGCTGTTCAGCTTCCTCGTGGCGATCTCCGGCATCGCCATCGCCCTGCTGCTGGCGACGATGGCCGACCGCGTCATCAGGGGCGCGCTGGCCTACCGCACGCTGCTGATCTGGCCCTATGCCGTGGCGCCGGCGGTGGCCGGCGTGCTGTGGGCCTTCCTCTTCGCCCCCTCCATCGGCATCGTCACCTACGTGCTGAAAAAAAACGGCGTCGACTGGAACTGGGTGCTGCAGGGCGACCAGGCCATGCTGCTGGTGGTGATCGCCTCGACCTGGAAGCAGGTGAGCTACAACTTCCTGTTCTTCCTCGCCGGACTGCAGTCGATCCCGCGCTCGCTCATAGAAGCCGCCGCCATCGACGGCGCCGGCCCCGGCCGGCGCTTCTGGACCATCGTCTTCCCGCTGCTCTCGCCGACCACCTTCTTCCTCCTGGTGGTGAACATCGTCTACGCCTTCTTCGACACCTTCGGCGTGATCGACGCCACCACCCAGGGCGGCCCGGCCGGCGCGACGCAGATCCTGGTCTACAAGGCCTACTACGACGGCGTCAAGGCGGCCGACCTCGGCGGCTCCTCCGCGCAGTCGGCCATCCTCATGCTGATCGTCATCGCGCTGACGGTGGTGCAGTTCCGCTTCGTCGAGCGCAAGGTGCAATATTGAAAATCGAGATGACGCCAACGAGTCCCTTCCCTCTCCCGCCTGCGGGCAGAGGGAGTTGATCCGAGCACCCCGATGATCGAGAACCGTCCCTGGCTCACCGTCTTCGCCCATGCCGTGCTGATCCTCGGCATCGCGGTGATCGCCTTTCCGCTCTGGGTCACCTTCGTCGCCTCGACGCTGACGCTCGACGAGATCATCAGCGTGCCGATGCCGCTCGTGCCCGGCTCGCACCTGTGGGAGAACTACGCCCAGGTGCTGACGTCCGGCACCGAGGCCGGCGCCGCCGCGCCGGTGGGCCGCATGATGCTGAACAGCCTCGTCATGGCGCTGGCCATCGCCACCGGCAAGATCGCCATCTCGATCATCGCCTCCTTCGCCATCGTGTACTTCCGCTTCCCGCTGAGGAATTTCTTCTTCTGGATGATCTTCATCACGCTGATGCTGCCGGTCGAGGTGCGCATCATCCCGACCTTCAAGGTCGTCTCCGACCTGGGCATGATCGACAGCTACGTCGGCCTGACCCTGCCGCTGATCGCCTCCGCCACCGCCACCTTCCTCTTCCGCCAGTTCTTCCTCACCGTGCCCGACGAGCTGGCCGAGGCGGCGCGCATCGACGGCGCCGGGCCGCTGCGCTTTTTTTGGGACGTGCTGCTGCCGCTGTCGAAAACCAGCATGGCGGCACTGTTCGTCATCCAGTTCATCTACGGCTGGAACCAGTACCTGTGGCCGCTGCTCATCACCACCCAGGAGAACATGTACACGGCGGTGATCGGCATCAAGCGCATGATCACCAGCGGCGACGCGCTGACCGAGTGGAACCTCGTCATGGCCACCGCCATGCTGGCGATGCTGCCGCCGGTGGCGGTGGTGGTCCTCATGCAGCGCTGGTTCGTGCGCGGACTGGTGGAAACGGAGAAGTAATGGCTCAGGTGATTTTTCGCGGGGTGCGCAAGAGCTTCGGCAACGCGCCGGTGATCCACGGCTTCGACATGGACGTCAGGGACGGCGAGTTCGTCGTCATCGTCGGCCCCTCCGGCTGCGGCAAGTCGACCCTGCTGCGCATGGTGGCCGGTCTGGAGGCGATCAGCGACGGCGAGATCGCCATCGGCGAGCGGGTGGTGAACCGGCTGGAGCCGAAGGACCGCGACATCGCCATGGTGTTCCAGAACTACGCCCTCTACCCGCACATGAACGTCGAGGGCAACATGGCCTACGGCCTGAAGATCCGCGGCCTGCCGCAGGCCGAGATCGACGCCCGCGTGGCGCGCGCCGCGCAAATCCTCGAACTCTCGCCGCTCTTGAAACGCAAGCCGCGCGAGCTCTCCGGCGGCCAGCGCCAGCGCGTGGCGATGGGCCGCGCCATCGTGCGCGAGCCGGCGGTGTTCCTCTTCGACGAGCCGCTTTCCAACCTGGACGCGAAACTCCGCGTGCAGATGCGCGCCGAGCTGCAGGACCTGCACCGTCGCCTGCAGACGACGAGCCTCTACGTCACCCACGACCAGGTCGAGGCGATGACCCTGGCGCAACGCATGGTGGTGATGAACGGCGGCCGCGCCGAACAGATCGGCGCGCCGCTGGAGGTGTACAAGAAGCCGGCCAGCACCTTCGTCGCCGGCTTCATCGGCTCGCCGCCGATGAACCTGATCCCGGCCGGCAAGGACGGCCGCGAAGTCCTGCTCGGCGTGCGGCCGGAGCACCTCCAGCCCTGCGCGGAAGGCGAGGCGAAGATGACGGTGAACGTCGACCTGGTCGAGCCGCTCGGCAGCGACACCCTGGTCTACGGCCATACCGGGGATAACGGCGACGGCGCCCGCGTCGCCGTGCGCCTGCACCAGTCCTTCGCCGCGCAGACCGGCAGGCTGCCGGTGCGCTTCGACCCGGCCCACGAGCATTTCCTTGCGGGCGAGAATACTGGCATCGGCATACGCTACCCCTAAGGGGGTCAAGGTGATGTCCCCTTCCTGGACGGTTAGAAAATCCATCAAATCGCCTGCTTCTACGATGGGGAGCAAATCATCCAGTTCCAGGGACAAATCCCCGCCCAGGCGAAATAAATCGGCCTCCCCGCCTTCTTCCGCCATTTTTTCCAACAACCCAGCCAGGGCGTTCAGACGGGCATCCGGGAGGGGTTTGGTTAATCCAGGCTGACCAGACGCCGTGCCAATCGTCTCTTTCTTGGGGCGTGTCTCCCCAGCGACCGCGGCATACACCCGGTCCACGATGGCCTGAAACGCCGTATCTTTCCGGTGACGGGGGTGGCGCAGGGGGATGCCGATCTCGCCCACGATGTGGCCGGGATTTTTGCCCATCACCACAATCCGGTCCGCCATCAACACGGCTTCTTCGATGTTATGTGTCACCATCAAAATGGCTTTGGTCGGGATCGTTTTGTTCAGCCACAATTCCATCAACTCATTTCGCAAGGCTTCGGCGGACAGCACATCGAGGGCGGAAAAAGGTTCGTCCAGGCACAGGAGTTCGGGTTCCACCGCCATCGCGCGGGCAAAGCCGACTTTTTGCCGCATGCCCCCGGATAGTTCGCGGGGATAGGCCGATTCAAACCCGTCCAGCCCCACCACGTCAATCAACTGTACCGCGCGCTTGGCCCGCTCCACCGCCGGGACCCCGCGGGCTTTGAGGGCAATTTCCACATTTTCCTGCACCGACAGCCAGGGATAGAGCGCAAACGTTTGAAACACAATCGTCGCATACGGGTTGACGCCTTGCATGGCCTGATTGCGATACAGCACCTTGCCTGAACTGGCAGTATTCAGCCCCGCAATAATGCGTAACAGGGTGGATTTGCCGCACCCGGACGGGCCAAGCAGACAGACAAACTCGCCCGATTTAACCCACAGGTTGACATCCGCGACGGCGGTGAAGATTTTTTCTTTGCGCCCATAGGCTTTGGAAACGCCTTGCAGGGCAAGTAAGTTTTCGACTGGGGTGTGATTCATGATCATGGGGTGGCTCCTTTTTTGTGCTCAGCGGAGAATCTTTTCTCTAAGCCTGTTATTTTTTTATTCCATCCGGTAGCGTTCTTCGGCGAGCCGGTACAACCGGAGCCAGAAAAAGCGGTTAATCAAGACGACCGTCACAACAAGCGCCAGGGTCGCCGCCAACAGCAGGGCATAGTTCCCGTCCACGGTGGCCTGGGCAATCAGCGCACCGACACCGTTCGTCATGTGGGTTTGCCCGCCAAATTCGACGTGTTCGGCGACGATGCTGGCATTCCACGCCCCGCCGCTCGCCGTGATTGCCCCGGTGATGATGTAGGGGAACAGAGCCGGTAAGATCAACGTGCGCCAGCGATCCCACCGGGATAATCGCAACAAATCCGTCGTGTATTGCAAGTCCAGCGGAATCGCCGCGGCTCCGGCAATGATGTTAAACAGCATATACCACTGCGTGCCCATCAGCATCAGCACCACCGCGGCAATGTTCAATCCGCCCGGCACGGTCAATAACGCCAATAACAAGACCGGGAACAGCGCCGTCGCCGGGATGGCCGCCACCACCTGTACGATGGGTTGCAGGATCGTCGCCAGACGGCGGTTTGTCCCAATCGCCACGCCCAGGGGAATCGTCCAGAGCAAGGTGATGATCAGGGCGACGAGCACCCGCAGGAGCGTGGCGATTAACCCCAGGCCCAACGTGCGCCACTCGGCCCCAGGAATCGTCCCCAAAAGGCGCACGGCTTGATACCCGCCATACAAGATTACCAGCCCGAACAGCCCGACAAAGACCATAAATGGGAGAGACAAGCGCGCCTTTCCGGCGACTTCGGCCTCCGGCATAGTGATTGGGCGCGCCGCCGGGCGTTGCAAGCGGGTGTCTACCCATTCGCTAAAGGGCGTCCAAACCCGCACCCCGAATTGCTCCAAGAGCCAGGCCCGCGAAACCAGGTCCAGAAACCAGGATTCCGGCGGCTCGTCCCCTTCGACCATTTCCACTTTGAATTTATCCGTCCAGGCAATCATCGGACGCCAGACGAATTGATCGAGCAGGACAATGATCAGGATCAGGGTGATCAGGCCCATGACGACGGCGGGGACGTTGCCTTCGCTCGCCGCCATTTGCAGGTACGAACCCAAGCCGGGCAAACGAAAATCCCGGTCGCCGACCTGAAAGATTTCCGCCGCCATGAGGAAGAACCAGCCGCCTGACCAGCTCATCATGCTATTCCACAGCAAGCCAATCGCCGCAAAGGGGAGTTCCAGCGTTTTGAACCTCAACCAGGGCGAAAACCGGAAGGTGGCCGCCGCTTCGCGCAGTTCCATCGGCAAGGTGGACATGGACTGGTAAAAGCTAAAGGTCATATTCCACGCCTGCGAGGTAAAAATGAGCACCACCGCCGCCATTTCTGCCGCAAAGCCTTCCGGTAAGAGGGCGGAGAGGCCCAACAAAACCACGGGCAGGAACGACAAAATGGGCACGCTTTGCAGAACGTCCAACAGCGGCATCATCACCAGCCGGGCGGTCCGGTTGCGGGCGGCGGCGTAGCCGTAAAACAGGCTAAAGAGTAGGGAAAGGAAATAGGCCCCTGCCATCCGCCCGACGGACAGGAAGGCATACCAGGGCAAGGCACTGGGGGCAAGGGAAATCGCTGGCCCGGTCACGACAGGGGGCGCGTCGAAGGCCAGGCGCGCGCCAAGATACAGAAGCGTGGCTATTCCTAAGAGGATCAGCCCATCTCCAATCGTAAATGGCGGGTTTTGGGGCAGTGCGGGACTAAAGCGAAATGGCCGCATAAGCACCTCCGGGTGTATGTCCTCCCTTCGCCTGGTGGCGAACATACCCGCAGGGGCACGGCGTCAGACGCAGACGGGGAGCTTAAAGAAGGAAAGGGTTAGGTGGGGATCGTCAGTTTTCATGGCTTTTTTACCAGTCAGGTTCGCGCATTTTAGTCCCGTGAAAAGGATGCGTCAAGGCGGGGTAAAAAGATTATTTATGGTTTGACACCCGTTCTTCCATCCGGTGAATCGCCGCCAACACGTCTTCTGGTTTGGTAATCACTTCTAATTGGGCCAGTTCGCTGTCCTGATCGTTATCAATCCCCATTTTGTCTTGAATGGCATCCAACATTTGCAGGACGCGGGTCACTTCGTGTTCGGTCAGCAAGCCGATGTGCAACGCCAGGTCCGCGCGGCGGTCCGCTTCGGCGCTCAAGCGGTTCTGACTGATGAGGACAAAAGTCGCCAGAAATATCGCTTCCAAAGAAACCACCATCGTCAGCAAGCCGTAGGGAAACGGATCAAAAGGCTGAATCCCTAGCCAGCCATTGTTGATGATGATCCACAGCCCAAACCAGACGACATGGAAATAAACAAACTGCATCCGGCCCGAAAAAACGGTAATCGCATCCGCCATTTTTTCTTGTGGTGTGCGTTCCCGCATGGATTCCAGACGCAGGCGGGTGAGGTTGTGAATGTTTTGCTCGATGACATCGCAAAGCAGGGGATCATTTTCGAGTTCAGGAAAGGATGGCTGGGTGGTCATGGGAAACTCCGTAAAGAATAGGTGTGAGGAACGTTTGATAAAACCCCTTTTTCTCTTTCCCGTTGCCTGTTTTAATGAGCATCCAGTAAAGCAAAAATCCCCTAACTTCCCACACAGATCTTCACCCTCACCCCGCCCTCTTCCCCCTCCTCCACCACCAACTCCCCCCCCACCACTGCCAACATCGTCCCATGCAACGCCAACCCACTCCCGCTTCCCTCTCCTTTTCTCCCCCGCTCATCTTCTCCTTTTCTCCTTTTCTCCTTTTCTCCAAAATCCTCCACCACCACCTCCAACCGCCCCTCCCACCGCGCGGAAATCCTCACCCTGACCACCCCGCGCCCATGTTTGGCGCTATTTCGCAACACCTCCCGCGCCGCATAAAAAAGCACCTCTGCCTCCAACGGGGGCAAGTGCCGCGCGCGTTCAGCGACTTCATCCGGCACCTCCCAGACCACCGCATCGAACGCCCCGCGTAGTTCCCCTTCCGCCACCTGCCGGAGGGCCTCGAACACCCCTTTGCGGGCAAATTCCGGGGTCGTCGCGGGCGGCATCTCGCGTAAAAGGGCGGAGATTTGTCGGTGGACGGCGGTTAGTTCGGGAACGGCGGGATGATCGGACGGGAGCGTGAGCAGGGCAGTGTGGATTTGCGGCAAAATGTCATCGTGCAGGGTGCGGCGTGTCCGGCGGTCGGCGATTTGCGTCTCGGCCAGTTCGCGGCGTTGGAGGGCGGCGAGACGACGGGCCAGTTCCGCGCTCGCCTGGGTATCGAGCAGACGTTCCCCGGCGGCCTGGGCGAGTTCGATTTCTTCCTGTGCGTAGAGACTGCCATCCCGCTTTTCCCCCAACAATAACAGCCCCCCTAAGTTTTGCCCCACCCACAAAGGGATCGCCCAGACGGCCCCATCCCGCGCAGGTTCGACGGGGATGAACAGCGTCTCCGGCGTCAAGCGGGCGGTGAGATCAGCGACCGGGGGCAGGTCCCCGCGCGGGCAGGCATACGCCTCCACGAGCGCGGTTCGCGCCCCGACCGGGATCAGATATCCTTGTCGGGCGTCGAGCACGTTCTCGATCAGTTCATCAAACGCGGGCATCGTCTCCGCCGAAGTCCCCGTCACAAGCTGGTCGTACAACCCTTCGGGCGACACAAACGGGCGGAGCAGGCGCATTTGCCTTTCTCGCTCCGCAAAGGCCCGCCAGTTCAACAAGGCGAAGAACGCCGTCATCAACAAGGCGGTGAGGAGCAAACTGTAGATGGGGTGAAAATTGAGCGCGAACGCCCCACCCACGAGGACGGCATAGCCCGCGGCTAAGAGGATCACACGCCGCCAACCGCGTGCCAGCCCCCGCCGGGGGAGCGCCGCCCCCGTAAAAATCTCATACGCCACAAACGACTGCCCAATCACGAGAATGGCAAACGCCAACAGCCCGGAGATGAGCAGGTCGGAGATGGCGACGGTGTACGGAATTTGCGGATCGAGCAGACGCCCCTGCGCGTTTCCCACCACCCAAATCATCACCCCGCTGACGATCAAGACGACAAGCACAAGAATGATGGACGCCGCAATCAGCCACGGACGGGCGCGGGAGCGAGCCTGCTGACCGAGCACGCGGATGGACGGGCCAGGCCGGGCGAGCGCATCCACCGATAACCCGGTGCAAAGGACGATAAACATCAAATAAGCCAAAAAAATGAGTGGAATCCCCCCCAGACTGAGCGGGCTGGACAAATTGAGTTCGGCGAGTTGTTCGAAAGACGGGAGGAACGGGGAAAACAGCAGGGCGAGGAGAAGGACGGTGGCGAGGCCCACCGTGAGGGTGAACCAGGGGCGTTGGCGGCGATGGAGCGTGGAATATCCCTCTGCCGGGTGTTTATCCCAAAAACCAGCATACCACAAGACCGCGACATACCACGCCAGCGGATTAAGCACCAGCGCCGGCCACCCCGCACGCCACCAAAAATCAATCGAAGTCAGCGTGAAGGGATTGCGCCCAATCCCAAAAATCGCCGTGTGGCTGACGAAAAAAAACGCCCCCGCCAGAATCCCCCCCCCGATCAGCCACACCCCCCACGCCCGCCGCTCCGCATTCAGCAAAATCGTCAACCCCAGCCAGATCAGCAGGATAGTGTTGAAGAGGGAAAAGGCGAGGATGGCCCAGTTGAGGAGGGGGGAGGAGGTCATTGGTGATAAAGTGATGAAGTGATAAGTGATGAGTGATGAGTGATGAGTGATGAGTGATGAGTGATGAGTAAAAATTACTCATTACTCGTTACTCATTTCGTTCCACCCACCGCCCTCTTTCATCCATCACCTTCGCCACCCCATCCTCGTCCCATTGCATGATGCGGCGGGCGTGGACGATGAGGGCGGCGCGGGTGCGGGCGATTTTTTCGTCGGTGGTCGTGTCGGCGAGACCCCAGGCGGTGTAGATTTGCCCGTTGACGCGGCTGATGGTGCGTTTGTCGCGGAACCCCATCCGGGCGGCGATTTGCTCGTTCGTCATCCCGGCGGCGATCATTTTGGCGACTTGTTGCTCGTGCGGTTCCAGCAGGGCGAGCGGGTCGTGTTCATCTTTGAGCCGAACTTCGTGGACGCGGGTTTCAATTTCGGGGTCAATGAAACTGCGACCGGAGACGGCGTCTTTGAGCAGGGGCAGGATCATGTCCGGGAGTAGGTAGTTGGATTTGCGGACGTAGGCGTAGTGGGAGAGGATGCCCGCCTGCCGGAAGGCGCGGTAGTAGGCGTCGTCGTCTTGAATAGAGTAGAAGACGACGGGCAGGCGGGGAAATTCGCGGCGGATGGCGACGGCGGCTTCAATGCCGTTCATGTGGCCCGCGAGTTGTACGTCCATGAGAATGGCGTCTATCCGGTAGGCCGGATTGTCAATCCGGCTTACCGAAAATTCGAGCGCGTCTTCCCCGGATGCGCACGCGTGGACGACGCGCACCTGTCCGGTGGCTTCCAACCCTTTTTGCAGGGCGGGGCGGAGGTTGGGGTTGTCTTCGACGAGGAGGAGGGAGAGGGGCATGGGTTCAGTAATTTAGCGGTGGCGTAATGAGTAACGAGTAATGAGTAAAATTACTCGTTACTCATTACTCATCACTCATTAGTATAACAACGGAATCCCCAACACCACAAACAGCCCCCAAATGAGATAAATCACCGTCCCCACGCTGAACGTCCTCTGCAAACCGGTTACCCAAGACGCGCCAGAGCGAAATTGGTTGACCAGGAGCGTAATCAAGATGCCTAAATTGGCGAGGTTCCAGCCGATGACGATGGTGCGATTGATGGTCAGGGTGCCTTCGAGGGTGCGGAAAACAATGGCGGTGAGGGCGTGCAGGCTGACGAGGACAGCCAGGGACGCGACGGCAATGATGCCCCGGCGTATCCACGGGCGAATTTTTACGGGCAGGTCGTCTTCTTTCAGGGGGGACGCGCCGAGTAACAGCCCCATCACGGCGAACAGCATTCCGTTATTAATGATGAGGACCTGGCGGTTTTCGATGGGGGCACGGAAGTTGAACGGGATCAGGGCGACGTAAATGACGAGCACCACCAACGTCGCGGGGAGCAGTAACCGCACGAGAATGGGCATTAACCGGCTGACGCCTTGCCCGAACGATTGGGCCGCGGGGTCGCGCAGGGGGTCGTACACGCTGGCGACGGCAATCACCGAGATGACGCCCGTCCCACCCGCGAAGATCAACCGGGCGACGGCTTCGGGAATCTCCACCCCCAGCGCAGAAAACATCCCAATCGAAACCCCGCTGAAAATCCCGCCCGCGATGGCGTACAACCCGGCAGTGACGAGCACTTCAAAGGATTTGAGAATGAATGCCAGCCGCGCTTTTTCGTCGTGACGCCCCAGCACGCTCCAGCCAATGCCGATCCAGGAAAGGAGTGCGACGTGGGGGATCGCCATGGTCAGATAGGTTTCCTGCAAATTGGTTCGCAGGATAGGATGGATGAAGTAGGCATATCCCGCAACGACGAGTAAGCCCAACCCCGTCCAAACGGCGGGTAATTTGGCCCGTTTGCCCCCGATGAACAGGTAGGCAATGATGGCAAGGGCCGCGAGCGGGGCGCCGATCAGCCCCAGGACGGGAATTTGATCGAGCATGACAAACCGCTCATCGGACAACGCCCAGAAAATGAACCCGGTCAGGAGGGCGAGCGGCACAGCCACAAGCCAATTGATGCCGCGCTCGGTTTTTTCGTCCTCTTCCACGTGGGAAAGACGGTAATACCAGGCCGCGTAAAGCAGGTTGCCTGGAGTTTGTTCGTAACTGGTGAACAAGGCGCTTTTGAACGCGCCTTCCGTATGTTCCTTGCGAGAAAACTGGTACAGCGCCTCCAACCCTTCGGCGTTGTCGTGGTTTTGTTGGATGTCTATTAAGAATTCCATCGAATCTCCTTTGAAAAGTTCTCAAAAACTCGCTCCATACCTCCATTATCCCCTCCTTTTACCCCACGTCAAACACTCAGGTGCTTAAAACGCGGGATTCAAGCGGTGTCTTTCAAAGTGCTTTCCTTTTATTATGACCCCATGAATTCTACCCCCCAAGCGTTTTACCACTCCATCCAACAACTCGCCGCCCAACGCGCCGACCCCGATCATGGCTTTTTTGGCCCGCAGACGCTCGTCTGGCAGGTTAACCGGGAACGGATCAACTACCTCGGCGGTCTGCGGGCGATCCTCATGCAGTTGGCCCATCCCGCCGTCGCACAAGGCGTGGCCGATCACAGCAATTTTCAGCAAGACCCCCTCGGACGGTTTGTCCGTACGATGTCCGTGGTGCAGGATATTTTATTCGGTCCGGCGGATGCGGCGATCAAGGCGGCGACGCGGGTGTATGCGAAACACGCGCGGGTCAAAGGCATCCTGAGCGGAGGCTCTGCCAAGTCGAAGGATGCCTTTGACCTGGATTCTGAGCAGTCCCCCGCACCCTTCGACTGCGCTGGACATGAGTCAACTGGAGAGTCGGGGCATTTCCCGCTCCGCTCAGGATGCTGTCCACCAGATACTGGGAAGGGGGGACAGCAGGAATATTCCGCTCTCGACCCCGAATTGCTTCTCTGGGTCTATGCCACCCTGATCGACTCCCTGATGTTCATCCACGATGAAATCCTGCCGCCGTTGGGAGATGAAAACTGGGCGCGGTTATATGACGAAGGACGTCCGTTTGCGTACCTGTTCGGCGTCCCGGACGCGGTTCTGCCCCCCACGTTGGACGATTTCCGATCCTACGTGCGCGGGGTGGTGAACACGGTCGTGGTCACGGACACCGCGCGGGGGATGGCGCGGGCGGTCATCCGCTCGCCGCACCCGGTGTTTGGGATCAGCAACACCGTCCTCGCCGCGGGCACCGTCCCCGAACCGTTGCGCGAGGCGTTCGATCTCCCCTGGAACGGCGCAGTTCGGGCGGGGTATGCGGTCGGGATCGGGGTGTTGCGTGTCGCGGTGCCGCTCCTCCCCAAAGGGTTACGCACCCACGCGGTCAACGGGGAAAACGATCCGATTGCCCGCCTCAAGACGCATTATTTGAAAAAACATGCCACCCACTCATAATTTCGGTTTGTCGTGAGGCACGCCAGTGCCGTTTTTAGGAGTGCGGCACTTCGCAAAGCCTTCGTGCCTCACTACGAACATCACGAATCACGTTGTGCGCCTCAAAGGGTTTGTCGTGAGGCACGCCAGTGCCGTTGATAAGAGCACGGCACTTCGCAAAGCCTTCGTGCCTCACTACGAACATCACGAATCACGTTGTGCGCCTCAAAGGGTTTGTCGTGAGACACGCCAGTGCCGTTTTTAGGAGTGCGGCACTTCGCAAAGCCTTCGTGCCTCACTACAAACCTCACGTTTCACGCATCACGCATCAAGGAGCCTAAATGAAAGTCAAAATGATCCTCCCCGCCCTCACTGAGGCGAAAAGCCCGTTTTTCCGCCCGATCAAATATTCGTTGTTCCCGCCGCTGGGGTTGGCGACGCTGGCGGGGTATCTGGACCCCTCGGACGAGATCGACATTCAGGATGAACACGTCGAGACGTTGAATCTGGACGATGAACCGGATTTGGTCGTGATTCAGGTGTACATCACGTCCGCGTTTCGAGCCTATCAGATCGCCGATCATTATCGAGCGAAGGGGGCGTATGTGTGCCTGGGCGGGTTACACGTCACGTCCCTGCCCGAAGAGGCCACCGCGCACGCGGACACGATCTTCCTCGGGCCGGGGGAGGACATTTGGCCGGAGTTTTTGCGAGATTTCCGGCGCGGGCAAGCAGGGGCGCGGTACGAGTCGAAAGTGCGAACGCTGATCGGCTTGCCCCCGATCCGGCGGGATTTGCTCAAACGGGAGTTGTACCTCGTGCCGAACTCGATTGTGGTTTCGCGGGGATGCCCCCATCACTGCGATTTTTGTTACAAGGACGCGTTTTTCCAGGGCGGGAAGGGGTTTTATACGCAAACGGTGGAAGCGGCGCTGGCGGAGATCAACCGTTTGCCGGGGCGACATCTGTATTTTTTGGACGATCATCTGTTTGGCAATGTGCGGTTTGCGAGTGCGCTGTTTGAGGGGATGCGCGGGATGAACCGGCTTTGGCAGGCGGCAGGCACGGTACAGGCGATTCTCCAACAGCCGAAGATGCTGGAACTGGCGGTGGAGAGTGGTTTGCGAAGTTTGTTTGTCGGGTTCGAGACGCTGAACCCAAACAATCTCCGCGCCCAGAACAAGTACCAAAACCTGAACCGCGATTACCACGCGGCGATCCAACGCCTGCACGATCACGGGGTGATGGTGAATGGCAGTTTTGTGTTCGGGATGGACGATGACGACGAATCGGTGTTCGACCGGACGGTGGATTGGGCGGTGTCGCAGGGCATCGAGACGGCGACGTTCCACATCCTGACGCCGTACCCCGGCACCGCGCTCCACGACCGGATGGCGGCGCAAGGCCGGATTTTGCACAACGATTGGGATTTGTACGATACGCGGCACACGGTCTTCCGCCCGGCGAAGATGTCCCCAGAGGCGTTGGAGGCGGGGTATTGGCGGGCGTATGGGGAGTTTTACAAGTGGAGTTCGATCTTCAAAGGGGCGTGGGCGAAAGACTTTTGGAGCGCGCGGCTCAGGCACATTGCGTACGCGGGTGGATGGAAAAAACTGGAGCCGATGTGGGATTTCATCATCTGGGCGAAGCGGGCGACGCGGATGTTGCCGGTGTTGGAGGCGGTGTTGGAAGGTAAACAGGTAAATAAGGTAAATAAAGTAGAAAACGTAAATAGGGGAGAGGGGTTGGAAGGTGTGCGGGAGGGGGAGGCCCGCCCGGCGATAAAGTCGCCGGGCTACGCCACGACGCCCGTTGAAACGGGCTAAAGAAGCCGGATTGATCCGGCGTGGTTGGGTAGCCGGGGGATTTATTCCCCGGCGGGCCGGAATGAGCTGGGACGCGCGTGTTTGCTGAGACATAGGTTTTACCGTGCCCGCCCGGCGATGAAGCCGCTACGCTTAGGCCGGGCTACGCCACAACGCCCGTTAAACCGGGCTAAAGAAGCCGGATTGATCCGGCGTGGTATGCGGGGGACTTTATTCCCCGGCGAGCCGAAATGGGCTGGGACGCGCGTGTTTGCTGAGACATAGGTTTTACCGTGCCCGCCCCGGCGATAAAGTCGCCAGGCTACGCCACAACGCCCGTTGAAACGGGCTAAAGAAGCCGGATTGATCCGGCGTGGTTGGGTAGCCGGGGGATTTATTCCCCGGCGAGCCGAAATGGGCTGGGGCGCGCGTGTTTGCGAGGCCACGGGTTCTGCCGTGCCCGCCCGGCGATGAAGCCGCTACGCTTAGGCCAGGCTACGCCACAACGCCCGTTGAAACGGGCTAAAGAAGCCGGATTGATCCGGCGTGGTTGGGTAGCCGGGGGACTTCATCCCCCGGCGGACCGGAATAAAACAGGATCGCCGGATTAAAACGGGCTTCAACCCCGGGCCGAAATGAAATGCATAGACGATTTGAAACCTTTTATTAAGGAGCATTCTCATGAACAACATCTTCACCATCATCCCCCAGTTTCTCAAAGACCCGCAGGCGTTTTACGAAAGCGTCCAGCGAAATGAAGGGCTTCGGGCGAAGGCGGTTTCGCTGTTTGTGTCTACGGTCGTATTTTTGGCGTTGTATGGATTTGTGACCGGACTATCGCATAGTTTGTGGCAGGCGTTGTCCACGGCGTTGAAAATGCCGTTGCTGTTTTTGCTGACCCTGCTGTTGCTGTTTTTTATGCGGGTTATGCTGCTGATGTTTTTTGTGCGGTCGTTCAGACCGATCGTGCGGTATATGTGATTCGCTCATGGTTTTTCGGAATAATGTGCTACGCTTTTTGATTATTGCGGAAGCTAAACGATAAAAACAAGGAGTATTTTTCCTGTTATTCGCCGCTGTATTCCACCGCCAAAATTAGCATATTTTTTCCTGAGAACCATCAGGCATTTCTTTTTTCTGGAATAATTGCCCGTACATCTCATATAACCTTGGGTTTAGTCGTGTTGCTCTAAGCTGTTCCTATCGTGTTCGTGATTTGGCATATTAATTGCATTATCTCCTTTGTAGAAAAACACCCGCATCGGTGAGCCGGTCGGGAGCGGTCTGCCAGACCCGTTACTAAAACGGGTAGAGGCAAAAGAGTACCTTACAGCCTATTGTACCTCGGATAATACCTGGGTTTTATGGGCAGAAAAAAAACTATGATTCATTATTCTTATTAAGAATGTTGTAAGGATTATTTGGTAAAATAAAGAAAAAATATATCACAACTTTTGATTCATAATATCATGAATTGTTTGCCTGCTTTGTATTGTAAAGTGCGCCAGATGTTCTGAGCTATACACAAGCCACAAATGAGATGGTATATCTGTTCATGGCAGAAGATTGATGGTGTCTCCACGCCTCTGCCCTTGGGTTGATGTAATGGTTGATATGCCATACAGTGATAATACAGGAAAATTAAAAAAAACGATTCTTCTAAACAACGCATATAATCAATATTGTGGAAGATAGTCAATAGACGATAATTCTTCACTAATGTTCGACTACATTGG
>JABWBV010000659.1 GCA_013359445.1 Anaerolineales bacterium
GGTGTCGCCTTTGGTGAATCTGGCGCTGTTGGGGGCGGCCTGGGGGGTGGCAAACGGGGGCACAACCGGGTGGATTGTAGGGGGTTTGCTGTTTGCGACGGTTAAACCCCATTTGGTGTTATTTCCTGCTTTATTAATCGGGTTGGAGTTGCTGAAAACACGCCAATGGCGCGTGCTCCTTTGGACAGGGGGGCTTTTACTCGGATTGATTTTCGTGGCATTTTTGCTTCAACCGGATTGGTTCATGCAGATGATGGGTGCCTTGTCGAGTGGAGATTTTCGAGGTGGGCAAGCCGGGTTGGTTTCTACGGGGTATGTGGGGTTGCGTGAGTTGGGGGTTTCGGGGTGGGTTTTTGCGCCATTCGGCGTGTATGTGCTTTACCGTTGGGTGAAAGATGGGTTGACGCCCGCGGGATTTAGCCTGGCGATTGTCGTCAATTTTTTACTCATTCCATATAGTCGGAGTTATGACGATGTGCTTTTGATTTTGCCGCTGGTGGCACTGGCGAAGGGTCAAAAGCGTGCGGATTGGGGGGTATTTTTGCTTGGGGCGGGCAGTGTTTTTGGGTTACCTTTTACGAATTTTTCTATGTTGACCCCGGTTGTTTTGGCGATTGCATGTCTTTTAAACCCCCTAAATACTGATAAATAGTGATTACTCACGCTCAAAAGGGTAGAACTCGAAAAAAAAGGATGAAAGGGGGGATGTACATCCCCCCTTTCATCCTTTTTTTTCGGAATTTCCTACTCTTGGTGAGTAATTACGATAAATAGGAATTACGTACACCCAATGAGGTGAAAGCCAAAACAAAAGCGCCCTGTCACTCGATAGGGCGCTTTTGTTTTGGGTACTGAGAAAGGTTATTCGTCCCAGACGACAGTAGGTAAGTAGAACCAGTACATCAGACCAGGTTCACTTGCCACGGTGGTGGTGTTGCTCACACTGGCAGAAACATCGTCCCGGGTTTGGGAAGTGGCGATAACAGTGAGTGTATCCACGGTGCCATCGACGGCGTCGGCGGGTACGGTGAGGACAACGGTCACAGTGGCGTTCTCGCCCGGGCCAAGGGTCACGGGGCTATTGACAGTTGCAGTCCAACCTTCACCACTTACAGACGAAAGGGTATAGGTGTCTGTGATGCTTCCTGAATTCATCAGGGTGTGGGTATAGGTGACGGTTTCTCCAGGGGCGGCGAAGGCAGTTTCATTGGCATATAACGTCACGCCCAGCGTTTCGATGGGGGTGGAGACAATCGCCCCGCTGACGGAACTGACCTGATCACTGTAAACGGCATAGTCGGTGTTTTCTACGGTGCCGGAGGCGTCCGGGTTAACCATGACGACCAATTCCACGTTCCAAACCCCAGCCGCGGCCAACGAAGCCGCATTCCATTCCACTGTGTTTCCGTTGAGGGTGTGTGGCAGGGTGGCGGTGACGAAGGTGGTTCCGGTGGGGATGACATCTGTGAGGACCAGGCCGGTGGCAAGGGCAAGCGGATGTTGGTTGGTGACGGTGAGGGTGTAGGTCAGGTAGGCGCTATTGAAAATGTAGGGCATGGAAGCGGTTTTACTCACATCCAGGCCATAGGCAATGACGGGGGTGTTCACAGGCTCGCCGAAAGTTACGCCGGATTCATCCCCGGTAACAGCGTAATCGTCGTTGGAAATAACTCCCGTGGCATCCCCATTGACCGAGACAACCAATTGAACACTGTAACTTTCATCCACATCCAAATCCGGGACGGACCAATAAACGGTCGAGCCATTTAAGGAGTGGGGCATCGTAGCCGTGATAAAGGTCGTGTTGGCCGGGATGACATCGGTGATCATCACATTGTGGGTCACGGTCAACCCTGTTGAATGGGTGATGTTGATAGTATAGGTGAGGCTCTCGCCGGGAGCAACATACTCTGCCGAGGCGGTTTTGCTGATATCAACCACTTCTGCCCCATATGCAAGCGCCAATTGATAAGCCGCCCAAGCATCAATCCGTCCCCAACCATAGGTGTTGTTCGGGATGGTGTTGCTGGAAACGCCACCACAAACTTGAGGGGGGTTGACTGTAATCGGCACAGCCGTCAGACGCATAATATCTTCAAGCAGGGTCACGTTCCCAGCCAGGGCGGGGTTCGCCGAAATGAGTAACCCGGTCAACCCGGCCACGTGCGGCCCGGCCATACTGGTGCCACTCAACGAACCGTAACCGGTCCCCGGCAAACTGGAGCGGACATTGGACCCCGGAGCGGTAATATCCGGTTTCATCCGGTTGCTTCCGTCTACGGTGACAGGGCCTCGGCTACTGAAACTGGACATAATATTGGCACTGGTGTTTGAGCCAACGGTAAACGAGGCATCGTAAGTCGCCGAGGGGGTATTTATACTGCTACACGAGGAGCCGCTGTTCCCGGCAGAGTGGGCGGTGAGAATCCCGGCGGCGACCACGTTTTCCACGACGGTCTGCATCACGTTCGGGTCGGTACAGCCTTCGCTGGCCGGGCATCCCCAGGAGTTGTTGATCACGTCCGGGGCCATTAATGGATCGGGGTTGTTGCCACTCACATCGGTGGGGGCAATGAAAAATTGATAACACGCACTATAAGTTGTGGGGGTTCCATTGCCCTGGTCCATATTCCGACAGGCAATCCACTTTGCGCCGGGGGCCATCCCGATCTGATTGGTCCCGCCATCATCTCCGACCATCGTGCCCATCGTGTGGGTGCCATGCCCGTTGTCATCGCAGGGAACGCTTGGGTCTGGGCAAGGCGCATTGCCGCCAATGGCATCGAACCAGTTGTAGTTGTGATTGGCTGTCGTGCCATTCCAGCCACGATAATGATTTTTCAAGGCAGGATGATCCCAATCGTAACCGGTATCCTGTCCACCAATGACCGCGCCTTCCCCAGTCACGCCTGCGGCCCAAACATCATCCGCATTGACCATCGAAATGTTCCATTCAACCGCTTGCGGATTCAACAGGGCTTCCTGATCGGACTCTGGCAGGGCCTCCAAGGGCACCGTGGGGTTGGCGTACAGGTGGGCAACGTCGGCCCGTTGCGCCATCGTCTGCACCACGCTCATATCGCCGCGCACCCAAATCATGTTGGCAACCCAAAAGGATTTGTACTCGACGTTGAGCGCATCCAATTGCGTGAGGATCGGTTTCTGCGTGCTTTCTGCCAACGCAGATAGGGTTTCGTACACATACGTCCCTTTTTCATCTTTGGTTTTCATGGTTTCGGCCGCGCTCAGGTCGGCTTGTTCGGTGAGGAAAACTAAAAACTCGGTTTGGCTCTGTTCGGTTGCGGTTTGCAACACCCAGGGGTCCACTTTTTCCCGCCATTCGGCGGCGATGGCGCGTTGATAACTCAACGCCCCGGCCAGGCTACCGAGCGCGATAGCCAGCGCAAGTAAAAGCGTAAAAAAACGGGGAATTTTTGACATACGAGACTCCTGTGTTAAGATGGGGTAAATGGGGAAAGAGAGGCTGAATGAGCGTCCGGAGAACAGGCTCTTTCAAAGAAATGTTATTAGAGTTTCACAAGTGCACGGACTTCCGGCCAGATAAAAGGCAAGGCCACCAAACCACCGACCGCCAAAGCCCCCAACGCCGCCAGCGTGCTGACCA
>JABWBV010000067.1 GCA_013359445.1 Anaerolineales bacterium
TTTCTCTGTGAACTCTGTGGCGAAAAATGGACGCCGCCGCCAATTACCAGAGAGCCGATAAACTTTCAGCGAAGAAACAGCGGGATGGGGTAGAGCAGGCTACAGGTCAGGGGGGAGGCGAAAAATAAAAATAGAACGCATGTTCTAAAATTGAGCGATAAAAAAAAAGCTCTCCCGTTAATCCAGGTAGAACCAAAAAAGACAGGCCAGTGATTGAAACTGGCCTGTCTTTTTTATGTAACTATTCAGGGGAGAGGTTAGCCCGAAATTAAGGGTGGAACGGGGAATCGGAGCGGTTGGGCGCGGTTCCCGATTTTGACGCTACGGGGCAAGTGGATATTGAATGAAGGGCATATACAGAATATTCCCGGTGCAGTTGACCACAGCATTTGCGACCGTATGAGGAATTTCTTCGTCCGGGCTGGCGATGATGGATTTTATAAAGGAGATTTGGCTGGATGTATTGACATCCAGGCACTGGAACTGGATGGTTGCCACATCCCCCCCATTGCAGGGCAGAGTGGGATTGAGTTGGGTCACGGCGTAGGAAATCGAACCATTGGTGTTATTAACGGTGTTGAATAAAACGGAATCTGGTTGGGGGCAACTTCCCGTGGCAATTTGAACGCCATCCAGTATCGTATTTGCGTCGATTACGGAGAGTTTGGTGGGATCGAAAACAATGGAAAAATCAATTCCGTAAACATTGGCCACATTGTCCAACTGCACCGTCAGGTTGGCGGTTTCCCAGGGGAGTATGTCTGAACTGGCGGGTTGTAGGGACAAGAGGGCGGGTGTCCCGGTCGGGGTAGGGGTGTGTGTCGCTGGGGGCGAACCGGTTGCGGTTGGGGTGGGCGAACCGGTTTTGGTCAGAGTCGGGGTGGGGGTGTGCGTCGCGGTGACCGAGCCGGTCGGGGTGGGCGTTGCCGTGTTGGTGGGGATGGGGGTCTCGGTGGGAACTGGCGTGGGGCCAACGATGATGAGGCCACTTTGGGCCGTGTGGGTGACGGAGATGCCGCCTGAATCGGCGATCAGGCTGGTGGCAAAGGTGAAGGCACTGGTCCCATTTGCGAGGCCCTGGAAGGTGACTTCGGCGACTGTGCCGCCCGTACATCCTGGGAGGGTGAACTGAGTCACGGCATAGTTTAAGGTGCCGGTGATGTTATAAGCCGTGTTTTGGATCACAAAGTCCGGGGCAGGGCACGCGCCTGCGTTGATCTGGACCCCGCTCGTGCCCGGATCAGAGTCGACGATTTGCACAATGGCAGGGTCGTAGGTCATTTCTAACTCGATGCCGAAAGCGTCACTGATTTGCGCGAGTTGGATGGCAACGGTGATGGTTTCGCCCGGATTGACGATGTTGGCGGGGTCCGGGTTGAGCGAAAGTTGGGGGAGACCAAGTGCCTCACTGGTTTGAATTTGGTGGAGGGGGTCAAAAATGGTGAGGCCAAAAATGGCGAGGGCAACGAAGGCGAGGATGCTAACAGGGGCGATTTTGCGATTCATTCGAGTTTTACCTCTTCGGGGGTGAGAAATTACAGGGTTTTACGGGCACGCAGGGCGAGGAAAAGGGGGATTTCCTGGTTGGCGAGATTTTCGGCTTTGGCGTTGGGGCCGGTGGTGGCGGTTTTGTAGGTGGGAATCTCCAGCAGGTGATCCACCCACAGATGGTGTTGGGAGAGGGTGTTGATGTATTCGTGCAGAGGGCGGTGGAAACTGCGGCTGACACCCGTCTGGCCCGGATAGGGTTTGAGGGGGACGGGGAGGGGGGTGAGGTAGCGATCCACCCGGCGGAATTGGAGTTTGCGGTCTTCATCCCAGCCCCAGCCACTTTGCCGGGGGACACGAAAACAGGGGTGGGTCATGACAATGACAAGCCGCCCGCCCGGTTTGAGCGCCCAGGCGGCATTTTCCACGACCTCTTCGAGCGGGTCCATATCTTGAATGCTGAGGAGAAACACAACCCCATCAAATTGGGCGGCGTGAAACGCGGGAAGTGCAGACAGACGCCGGGCATCGCCGGAGAGAAAACGCCCTTCTTTGCCGTGATGTTGGCGAGCAAATTGCAAGAGTTTTTCGCTGGCATCCACGCCGGTATAGTGCGCGCCCTTTTGGTGAACGAGGGGGGCAAGCACACCGGTCCCCGCCCCGATGTCGAGAATTTGCTCGCCGGGTTGGAGGCCGAGTAAGTCCACCACTGCCGGGAGGGCGAGGTTGCGGTGGTGTTTACTGCCATCTTTACCCACCCACCCATCGTACCACTGGGCGAGGGGTTCCCAGCTGGTGGAGCGAGGGCGGTTGGAAGAGGGGTGTTTGGGGGCTGGCATGGGGCGGCTTAATGAGGTGGGTTATGAGTTTTTCGGGGCGTGCTGAAATGGCTTTTCTTCTTCTGGAACACTGGCCCAAAAATCACGGGCGAAAATGAAGGAGATGCTTAAGATGAGACCCGAAACCCCACCAATCAAGATATTAATCAGCGTGCGTGGCCCGACGGGTTCCATGGGCACTATGGCTCGACTGCCTAACTTAACAATATTGCCAGAGACTTCGCTAGAAATTTCGTTTTCGGTCAGTTTGCGGGCGAGGGTGAGGTAGGTGTCCGAGGTTACTTGATAGTTTTGTTGGAGTTGTTCCCCGGTGGCTTGCAGGTCTTTGATCTGGCTTTGAAGTTGGAGAATTTCCGTTTGTAAGGGGTCGAGTTGGAGGGCGAGATTGGTGGCTCTGAGTTCCAGCACTTCTTGGAGTTGGGCCATTTGGGTGGCCAGGGTGCCTACGGTGCGTGGGGTTTCCGAAGTTTGGGCACTGAGTTGAAGTTGTGGAAGGGTTAAATCCAGGTTGTAGGCTTTTAATTGCAATAAGAGGGCCGTGAATTCCGTTTCCGGCGATACAGGTTGGTTGGCAGGTTGGCTGTCGAGTTGCGCCTGCAGGGTTTCCAAGTCCTGAAGCACCTGGGTAAGCTTACCGTGATCGGCTAGGATTTGCCCATATAGCGTTTGTTGCACGGTGACCCGCGTGGTCATGATGGACGCTTCATTTTGGCTTTCAAACTCGACCAGGGCTTGTTGCGCAGCCTCCCGTTCCGCTTGAATTTGAACAAACTGTGCCTCAAGCGAATCTTCGCCATCAATGTTTTCCCCGAAAAGATTATTCGCTTTTTGAACCAGGATCGTCGCCCAAAGATTGACAATTTCGGTGGCAACTTCGGGGTCTTCATTCTCCACAAAAAGTAACATGGAATTGGACGCCGTATCTAATTCGACTTTGGTCATGGCTTCGAGTGCGGCGATGGTTGTATCTGCCTTGCCTCCGTTGTTGACCCAGGCTTCATGCAGGGCTTGCATGGTGGCATCGGATTCGGCCAGTTGGGCGGTGGGGCGAAAGTAGAGCAGTTCGGAAGTTGATTCCGTTTGAAATTTGGGATCGAACGTGAGCGAGTACCGCGAAGGCACGATCAAGACCAAAGCTTTTGATTCATAGGTTGGGGAAAGAACAAATTTACTAATCAAAAAGGCCCCAAGCGCAAACAGAACAGAAAGCCCAATGATCCAGCCCCAATTTTTGATGAGCAATAAAATATATTTTTGCAGATCGATTTCGTCTTCCATAACGACTCCATAGCAGGTAGATTGCAAACAGCCGCTATGATAATCGAGGGGCATGGTTTTGGCAACTTGCGCGATTTTCCCCAAAAAGGTGGGGAAGCCTCCACCTGAAATGAAATGCACCCCATTGAAATCGTCCCAACCGCCCCAATCTGTGTGCGACTGAAATCAGGGTCCTCCGCGTCGGATATGTGGCGAGAGCCAGAACCCATTATCATCATCGGGCGAGGCTTTGGCCTTCACCGTCAAAACAAAAATAATCTCTTGCCCAGCCAACGCACTCAAATCCAAATCCACCAATGTGATATTGGCATCAAACGTCTCCTCCCATTGTCCCAACATCACCACCGTATTGCTCCCTTTCACCTTGTAATCGAGTTGAAAGGTCAAATTACACTTCGGACTTTCATCCAAACACCCCACATACGTGATGAAATGATCGCCCGCTTCGATCAGCAGGCTCGGATACGTACCGCTGATCCACCCCTTTTCTTCTTTTTTCGGGAACATCCATAACGTCGGTTCATCCTCATGCCGATTTTCCAATACCGGCTCGGACAGGGGGACCACAAACCCGTTCGCGTCGCCCTTTGCCCCGGGGCAGGGGAGCGCGCCATCCTCGTTCGCCCACAGCGCCGCACAGACATTCACCGCAAAGTTGAAAAATTGGTTGGAAACGGGCATCACCACCTGTATTTTGACGGACAGGGGAATATCGAAATTGGCCCCCACCCCAAACACCTTCCCATCTGGGCTTTGTAACAGCCAATACCCTTGATAGGTGTTCGCCGAGCCGGGGGCCTCCATGGCTACGGCCAGGTCCACTGTTTCCCCGGGCGGGACAGACCCGGTCAGGAATGTGGTCTGTTTGCCGCTCATCCGTTCGCCGCTGGAATAGATCAGGGCGTGGTTGGGGGTCCAGGGGCAGGAGCCTACGTTTTTCACCCGCCAGATTTTTGTGAATTCGACAAAGGGGCTAAAAGTGGTGCCATCGGGCACGGTCACATCGGCGACAAAACTGGCGGCGTTGCACGGCGTGGCAGACGTGGCTGTGGCGACCCTGGGCGTAAACGTCGGGAGGGGCGTTATGGTGGGGGTCGGTGTCCCAGTTGTGGTGGGGGTGGTGGGTTGGTCGAGGAGGGTGGGAGTTGGCGAAGGGGTCCGGGTGGGCGTCAGCGTCGGGTTTTCCGCGAGGGCGGTCAGGTCGGCAATCACAGTTTGGGCAATTGCGGTGAAGGTCGCGTGGGGGCCGGTGGGGTCAAGGGTTGCTTCAGGCGTCAGCGTCCCCGAAAGGGGGGTGGGAACCTGTTCGAGTGGGGTGCCGATGGTACAGGCAAGGCCAACGAACAAGGCAAGGGCAACGAGGAATAATGTTTTTTGAGACATCATGGCACCCACACTCGCAGAAGCCCCCCCTCCAGCCCCACCGCCAGCATCATCGTGCCATCTTCCAGCCGGAGACCCGCCAGGTTGGTGAGAAGTTTGGCTTCCAGCAAATCTTCATACAGGACTGCCGCGTCGCCGTTGTATTGGACATAGGCCAGCCGGGAAAAGTCCGGGCTGGGCACCACCAGTTCGGCGACCCCATCCCCGTCAAAATCCCCGGCGAGGGCCATATCCAGGTTGCGGGAGCCGATTTCGTGCGAGGTGAAATCTTCCAGCAGGGCAAGCACTTCCAAACGGTCGCCCACCCACTCCGAAAATTCCACCACGGCCTCGGTATGCGGGGTCAAAACATCGGCGAAAATAAGTTTGCCCGCCGGATCAAACGGGGCAATGGCAATCTGATGTCGCCAACGGAACCCGCGCCCAATCGCTGGCCCCGCCGCGAGCCGTTCGCCGTTTTCGTTAAACACCAACACCTGCGCGCCGCTATCCTCATTCGACGCGGTCACGAGGATTTCCCGAATCCCATTCCCGTCCAAATCCGCCCAAATCGGTGCAAGCCCCTCCACCACCCGTCCGTCGGGCATGGGCGCGGTCCACAGCAGTTGAAACGTTGGCTCTGTTTGCACCAGCGAAAGACTTGCCGCCTCGACCGCATCACCCAGCACCCCGTGTGGATACGTGCTCGTGGCTTGCGTCAACATCAAAAGGCGATGCTGTTCATCTTGCAACAGGCGTGCGTCCAGGGGAATGTTCAACGGCAAACGCCCGATCTCCCGGTTTTCCCACAGCACCAGGTCGCCGTTTCCATCCACAA
Organism: Anaerolineales bacterium; assembly: GCA_013359445.1. Classification (GTDB taxonomy): domain Bacteria; phylum Chloroflexota; class Anaerolineae; order Anaerolineales; family JABWBV01; genus JABWBV01. Next base: position 5,806 of record JABWBV010000067.1, read on the forward strand.
AGGCCAACCGCGTCGGGTCATTTTGTACCACGACCGGGTGGGTGAGCGGGGAAGCGGACGAGATGGGCGGCACGATCAGGGACGGCACCCCGCGCAACACGCGCAAAAGCGGGGGCATTCCAGGGGGGAGTTGCCCCGGATCAATTCGCACCTCGGTCGAAACCCCCTCCCGCAAAAGAAACCCCTGCACCGTGCCATCTTCCAATACCACCGCCCACACACTCCCCAACCCCTCCATCGGCGCGCCGACCACCCACGCGGGATCGCCTTTCAGCGTGATGTCGATGGGTGTGGCCGCGCCCCCGTGCCCGTCCACGAACCGGTTGCCGTCGGCCTGTTGGTAGGTGTACCCATACAGAATGAGCGTGTTCAAATTTACAGTGGGGGTGATGATCCCCACCCCAGACAGGTCGAAGGGAAGTACCGGGGGTTCCAACGCCGTCGGTTCCGGGAGGGGCGTGCGGGTGGGGCTGGGGGTACGGGTGGGGGCCACGGTTGCGGTAGGCGTTGGGCCAGGGGTTTGGGCACGGCACCCCGCAAAAATCAGGAAAAAAAGAGCGAAGAGAAGTTTTTTCATTGAGCGTAATATACTCCCGATTGGTATCCTTTGCCAATTAGAGGAAGGTGAATTATGATACCAGCGCTTCAAAAATCAGTAGTCTAGCCCCTTGTGGGCGTGCAGGTATACACGACGCCCACAAGGGGCCAGGCTACAGACTACGCTTCAGGAGAGTAACCATGATTCATTTAACCGGGGCAGGCTTGACCATCGAACAGGTGGTTGCCGTCGCGCGCGGGCATGAGACCGTTGCGCCTTTGGATGCAGACGTGCAGGCGCGGATGTGGGCGAGCCAGCGTTGGGTGGATGCGGCGGTAAAAGGCCGTACGACGATTTATGGGGTGAACACCGGGTTTGGGCCGCTCGCGACGACGAGCATTGCGCCCGACGAAACCCGCAAACTCTCCCGCAACTTGATTCTCTCCTGCCTCGCGGGGGTGGGGGATCCGATCCCGGCGGACTGGGTCCGGGCGATGATCCTGATCCGGGCAAACTCCCTCGCAAAGGGCTACTCCGGCGTGCGCCCGGTCGTGGTGGAGACGTTGATCGAGATGCTCAACCGGGGCGTGACGCCGTGGGTCCCGTCGAAGGGGTCGCTGGGTGCGAGCGGTGATCTGGCCCCGCTCTCCCACATCGCCGTTGTTTTGACAAGGGATGAAACCGGAGACGGCGGCTTTTCCGGGCAGGCGTATTTTGACGGGGCGCTGATGTCCGGCGCGGACGCGATGGCCCGCGCGGGGTTGGAACGGCTGGTCTTGGAAGCGAAAGAGGGACTGGCGCTCTCGAACGGGACGACGTTCATGGCCGCGGCGGGCGCGTTGGGCGTGTACGACGCCGAACGATTGATCGAACACGCGGAAATGGCCGCGGCGCTGAGTTTTGAAGCGTTGTTGGGCATTACCTCGGCCTTGCATCCGGCCCTGCACGAGGCGAACGGTCAACCCGGTCAAATGCAGGTGGCGGCGAATTTGCGAAAATTGTTGGAGGGGAGTCAGTTGGTGGACTCCGCGCCGCACAAGGTGCAGGATGCGTATAGCCTGCGCTGTACTCCGCAGGTGTTGGGGCCGGTGCGGGATACGCTGGCGTTTGTGCGGGCCAGGTTTACGGGGGCGATCAACGCGGCGTCGGATAATCCGTTGATTTTTGTGCCCGGCATGTTGCCCGGCGACTCGAAGTCGCGGCAACATCTACGAAACCTGCCTTCGCAGGTTGAAGAGTCGCCGGAGGGCGACTTCGTAGGGGTGGGCGCGGTTTCGACCGCCGAACCCAATCCCGAACCCGACGTTGACGACACCCCGCGCGGCCGCGCCGTCTCTGGCGGGAACTTCCACGGACAAGGCCCGGCGATGTGGCTGGATTTTCTCAGCATTGCGGTGGCGGAAATCGGCGATATTTCCGAGCGGCGGACGTTTCGTCTGCTTGACCCGGCGTTGAACGTCGGCCTGCCTTCAATGCTTGTCCCCACGAGTGGCCTGGACAGCGGCTTGATGATCCCACAGTACACGGCGGCCGCGCTCGTCTCCGACAACAAAACCCTGGCGCACCCCGACAGTGTGGACTCGATTCCGTCTTCCGCCAACCAGGAAGATCACGTTTCGATGGGGGCCAACGCCGCCCGCCACGCGCGGGAGATCATTTGGAATACGCAACGGATCATCGCGATTGAGATGATCACCGCGGCGCAGGGAATCGATCTCCGCCCGGATGGCCCCACCCGGTTGGGGCAGGGGACGCAGAGGGGATATGCGATGGTACGGGAGGTGGTGAAGTTTTTGGATCATGATCGGGAGACGTCGGGGGATATTGAGAGGGTGGTGGGGAGGATGGGGCGTGATTCGTGATGCGTGAAAAGTGATGAAGTGAGGAGGTTTGTTTATGGTTTGCTATTTTGGAATTGCATTGATCATGCAGATTTTTTTGCGGATAAGCTTAAGGCGTATGGAAAGCGCCAAAATCGGTTGGATTATGGTTGTGTTTACCGTTATTCAGGCTTTTGGATGTTCGGTATGGTTATACACATCAGATTTTGGTGATTTGATTTCTTTAATTTTGGCGTTTGCTGTTTTTGCCCTGTTACTTCTGGCAGTTAACGGGGTTGTTTCGTGGCTTTTGGATCAATTTATGCCCTTTCAGTCAACGAACTCTGAGCGTTGACCTAAGAAACGAAACCATGCTCATCCTCATCATCGGTCCTTCCGCGGTCGGCAAATCCGCCACAACCCACCGTTATGCAGAAAAATATGGCAACTGTACCGTTGTCAATCTGGATGATGCGGTTGCCCAATTGAACGGCACAGAAACCGCCTTTCAAACAGTCAAGCAATTCGGTTGGGAGAAGTTTTTTCAAGATTGCCAGACGCTCATCATGAACTATGAATTGAGGGACACCTCCGATTCTCTGACTTTAATTGACGTGGGAGAGGGAATGTTGTGGCAAGAGGCTTCCAGAAAATGGTTATCCCGATATAAGCGAATCGCGCTAGTTGCCTCGCTGGAAGAAGTTTTTTCGCGCAGGCATGGAGTGTTGAGATTGTCTTTGGAAGATGTTTACCGGTATAGTTTTTCTGGAGAACGAATACAATATTTTCGGAATTGTGAGGCGGTGATTGACTGCAATGGCCTCTCCATTGAACAAGTTGTTGATAAAATGGCGTCGATCATCCAGGATGACTTTCATATCGCACCTTTGTCCTGATTAAACTACCCTATCTACCCTCTTTACCCTATCTACCCTGTATACCTTATTTACCTGTATACCTGTATACCAAGGACTCCCCATGACCCCCTCCCTCCTCGCCTTCACCCGTGTCCTCGACCCCACCGACAACGTCACCGGAGGCGGCGCGGCTTCTGCCGTCGCTGGCTCCATGGCCGCCGCGCTCGTCGGGATGGTCGCCCGCGTCTCCGTCGGCAAAAAGAACATGCCCGAACCGGATGCGTTTTATCAAGCTATTGACGCCGAAGCGCAGAGCTTGTCCACCACCCTCCTCGAAGGCAGTAACGCCGACTCCGCCGCGTTCGACCGGGTAATGGACGCCTACCGCCTCCCCAAAGCCACCGACGAAGAAAAAGCCGCCCGCACCGTCGCCATCCAACACGCCATCACTGGCGCGACCGAAACCCCCCTCCACAACGCCGAAGGCTGTGCCCGCGCCCTCGAACTCGCCGCCCAACTCGTAGGTCGCTCCAACACCAACGCCGCCTCCGACCTGGAATGCGCCCTCTTCCTCGCCACCGCCGGGCTGAAAGGAGCGCTCTCCAACGCTGAAATCAACATCGGCAGTCTCAAAGACGAAAGTGTGGTGGCCGCGTTTACCAAGCGGGTAGAAGATTTGCGGGCGAAACTTTAAACACAAAGGAACACGAAGGTTCACAAAGTTTAATTTGTTTTCCTTCGTGCGCCTTCGTGTCCTTAGTGTTTAAAAAAAACCTCCCCATGAAAACATCTCCCCCTCTCCTTTTCTCCTTTTCCCCCCTTCTCTTTCTCATCCTCGCCGCCATCGCCTGCCAGACCCTCTCCCCCACCCCTGGCCCGACAACGGGCGAATTTGAAGGCACCTACTCCAGCGGCTTTGAAGTCTCCGCCTTCGTCCCCTGCGAGGGAGTCAGCCCCGGCCCCGGCTACGTCCCTGCCTATTGGCTCAGTGGCCCACCTGAGTTTTACAAAGAATATGCCGCTTTGGTACAATCCAGCGGTCATGACCCCGTCACCGGCTACCTGTCCGTCTACGTCCGCTTCAAAGGCGAACTCTCGCCCTCCGGCACCTACGGACACCTCGGAGCCTACGAACACGAAATCACCGTCACCGAACTCCTGGAAATGACCCTCGTTGACGGACAATGCGAAAAATGATCCACGAAGTACACTAAATCCACTAAGGACACAAAAACTTCTTATAAAAAACTTCGTGCTCTTCGTGCCCTTAGTTGATCATAAAGGAACTCTCCAATGAAACAAATCCTCATGGCCGAACCGAACATCTCCGAAGGCCGCAACCTCGACATCATCCAACAAATCGTCGCCGCCGTGCGCGCCGTCCCGGGCGTCACCGTCGCCGACTACTCCTCCGACGCCGCGCACAATCGCTCGGTCATCTCCTTTGTGGGGGAACCGAACGCCGTCCTCGCAGGCGCGAAAGCTCTCGCCCTCAAAACTTACGAACTCATAGACATGGCCCAGCACCACGGCGAACACCCCCGCCAGGGCGCAATCGATGTCTGCGCGTTCATCCCCATCCGCAACGTTACCTCCGCCGAGGCCGTCAGCATCGCCAAACAATTCGGCAAATTCGTCGGCGAATTGGGTGTCCCCGTCTATTTCTACGAAGACGCCGCCACCCGCCCCGAACGCACCAGCCTGCCCGACCTCCGCAAAGGCGAATACGAAGCCCTCCCGACCAAACTCGCCGACCCCGCCTGGGCACCGGACGAAGGCCCCGCCGTGTTCAACCCCCGGACGGGCGCGCTCGTCACCGGGTCGCGGTTCCCCCTCGTTGCCTTCAACGCCAACCTCCGCACCACCGACCTGACCATTGCCCAAAACATTGCCAAAGCCGTGCGCCATATCAGCGGCGGGTTCCGGTACGTGCGCGGCCTCGGCTTCCCGCTCGAAGAAAAGGGCATGGTGCAGGTGTCCATGAACCTGCTCAACTACACCAAAACCCCCATCCACCGCGTCCTCGAAGCCATCCGCTCCGAAGCCGCCCGCTATGGCGTCACCGTCGCCGAAACCGAATTCGTTGGCCCCGTGCCGATGGACGCCGTGCAGGAAATCGTCCGTTTCTACCTCCAATGCCACGAGTTCAAAAGCGAGCAAGTATTAGAAATGGCCTTACTCGAAGATTAGTCTGACGCAAAGTCGCAAAGCCGCAAAGAAAACTTAAAAACCTTTGCGCCTTTGCCCCTTCGCGTCTTTGCGTTAAAAAATGCCCGACACGAAAACCTTTCCCCAATTCGAATCCCACCTCCGCACCCTCTATGCCGAGGGCAAACTGCGCGAAATCATCGCCCAGATTGACGAACGGCGCGACGACTTCCCCGACGAACGCCTCTTCCTCGCCTACTGGCAGTTGGGCATGGCCGCCCGCCTCGAAGACGAAGAACTCGCCTTCCAAATCCTCGACGACCTGATCTATCAGGGACAGTGGATCAACCAGGTATTGCTCAAAACCAGCCCTTCCCTCGAAACCCTGCAAAACCACCCGCAATATGAAGAGCGTCTGCGGGAAATGTCTGTCCTCCAGGAACGGGAAATCCGACAGTTGATTCCACTCCTCACCCTGCACCAGGAGGGGCGCTGTGGCTCGGACAATAACCCCTGCCCCCTCCTCATCGGCCTGCACGCGGGGCGCACCGTTTCCCTAAAAGCGATCCCCTTTTGGCAGGTCGCCGCGACCCACGGCTGGCTGGTCGGCGTCCCGCAATCCTCGCAAGCGTTGTGGAGCGGCGGCTATGTCTGGGATGATGTGCAAATTGCCCGCGATGAGGTAGAACATCACCTCAACACCCTCAAAACCAAATACACCGTTGACCCGCGCCGGATCATCCTCGCCGGACGTGGGACTGGGGGCGAACTCGCGACCCTGCTCCCTGTCAGTGGCGGGATCGACGCGCGGGGTTTCATCGCCCTCGGACCCACCGGCACGCTGATGGACGACCCCGATCAGTGGACGCGCATCCTCCAGGGACGCCCCCCGCGCGGGTTGCGCGGCGTCATCCTTGTCGGCGAACGCGATCCATACCCCCACCTCCCCGAAATCCGCCGGATTGTGGATATCTTCAATCAAAATGGTCTGCCCACCCTACTCGAAATCCTCCCCACCCTGGGCGGCGATTACACACCCGATTACGATCAGGCGATTTTACGGGCGATAGATTTTGTGCTGAGCTAACAGTACACAGAACTCACAGAAAGCACAGAAGGACACAGAGAATTTTTTCAAATTCTTTCTGTGTCCTTCTGTTATTATTCTGTGCTTTCTGTGTACCATGTATGGGCATCCCCTTCAGACAACTTCTGTCAGTGCTTCCGATCTCTCAAAAACGTCCCCAAAAACGTGAGATACAACCCCAATGCGACGAGGGCCACGCCCCCGGCTATCTCGCTCCCTGGCAACCACCCCGCCCACATAAAAAACGCCACCGCGAGGCACACCCACACCAGGCTGTGAAACCACCGCAAAATAAACTGCCGCCGGGCAGAGCGCGGGATTGGGTCATCCGGCTTTTGTTTGGGCCAGACAAAAAAGTATAAAACGGCGAGTCCGATGGCGACAAAGCCCCAGAGGGGCATCGGGTTGGTCATAATAACTCCTTTGATGTGTGTGTTGTTTGGGGGTAGTGGTAGAGATGGTAGAGATGGTAGATAAGGTAATAAAGTAAATAAACTCAATCCCCTACCGTATTTACCCTATCTACCCTATTTACCTTTCCTACCTTCTTTCACGGCAACCTCAACGTCTCCGTTACCCACGCATCCACGTAATCCGCCACCTCGCGCGCCATCGGTTCCACCATCAGGTTGTGTCCCTGGCGGGGGAAGACTTTTAACGGCACACCGTACCGCTCTGCCATTTTCCGCTCTTCTTCCACTGTAAATACCGCATCTTTTTCACCAGCTAACACGAGTAGGGGCGTTTTTCCCTGCAACACCTTCACCGGGTTGACAAAGGGGATCAGCGTTTGAGTGGCGATCAGGAACGATTCCACCTGCACCATTTTGTGAAATGCGACCGGGTCTACCGTGCTGTCCGGGCCGAAGAACTGCGCTTTTACACGTTGCGGGGTTTTTACGAACGTGTAGGTATTCCACATCAATAGGGCTGGGATCAGATCGGGGTAGCGGATCATTTGCCGGAGCAAAAACCCCGCAATTCCGTTCGTAGGGATGCTCGCCAGGAGCACCGCTCCCGGCAGGGTGTGATTCTCTAAATATTTCTGTACAATCCCACCGCCCATCGAATGCCCGATCACGACCGGGCGAGGGGAAATGCTTTCCACGATTTGTCCAAACGCCCGTACATAATCGCCGAGTGTGTGCAGGTTGATGTGACCCCGCGCGGGGTCACTGCCCCCGTGCGCGGGCAGGCTCAACGCGTGGACTTCGTACCCCTTTTCGGCAAAATAGTCCATCCATCCCTCCCAGCACCACGCCGCGTGCCACGCGCCGTGCTGGAGGAGGAGGGGGGTTTGGTGGGTGCGGGTTTTTGGGTCGCGGGTGAGGTGTTCGAGGTTCATGGGGGAGGGGGGGAAGAGGGTAGATAGGGGAAATAAGGTAGATAGGGTAGATAGGGTAGTAACCTTATTTACCTTATTTACCTTATCTACCTTATTTACTTTATGTACTTTATCTACTTTGTATACCTGTGTACTGCCTCCAGACACCGATCCACATCCTCCTCCGTGGTGGCCCAGGAGGAGACGCTGATCCGCATGGCGGTGTGGCCTTGCCAGACGGTGCCGCCGGCCCAGAGGGTGCCTTCGGCCTGGAGGTGGGCGATAATCCGGTGGGTGGTATCTGCATCGCCAAAGGTGACGAGCACTTGATTTAACACAACTTCGTTGAGGACGGTGTGCCCCATGGCGCGGAGACCGTTCGCGAAGCGTGCCGCAAGCTGGCAGTTGCGTTCGATCAGATCGGCGAGGCCGGTGCGGCCCAGGGATTTGAGGGCGGCCCAGATTTCGATGCCCCGCGCGCGGCGGGACATTTCGGGGGTGAAGTGGCTGGGTTCGGGGTGGGCGGTGGGGAGGAGGTAGGGGGCGAGGACGGTCATCGCGGCGCGGATCGCGTCCGGGTGGCGGCAGAAGGCGAGGCCGCAGTCGTAGGGCACATTGAGCCATTTGTGCGCGTCCACGGCCCAGGAATCGGCGTCGGGGATGCCGCGGGCGAGGTGGGCGCGCGGGGGGCAGGCCAACGCCCACAGGCCGAACGCGCCATCCACGTGGACCCACGCCCCGGCTTGGTGGGCCTGTTCGCAAATCTCCTGCGCGGGGTCGAACGCGCCCGTGTTCACGTTCCCTGCTTGAATACAGACGAGGGTCCGGTCATCGAGCGGGGGGAGAGAATCCGCGCGCATTCGCCCCTGATCGTCCACCGGGACGCGGATCACCCGTTCCCGCCCCAGGCCGAGCAAGCCCAACGCCTTCAGCAAACTGGCATGGACTTCATCCCCGACGATGACTTTGATTGCGGGCGCGCCGAATAGCCCGTCGGTTTCGACGTTCCAGCCTTGTTTGGCGAGGAGGGCGTGGCGCGCGGCGGCGAGGCCGGTGAAGTTTGCCATCGTCGCGCCGGTGACAAAGCCGACGACGGTTTCGGGGGGGAAGCGGAGGAGGTCTACGAGCCAGCGGGTGCTGACTTCTTCGAGTTTGGCGGCGATGGGGGACATGACGCGAAGGGCGACGTTTTGGTCCCAGGCGGCGGCGAGCCAGTTGGCGGCGAGGGTGGCGGGGAGGGAACTGCCATTGACAAAGCCGAAGTAGCGTCCGCCCGCCATGGCGACGGTGGCGGGGGAGCCGAGGTCGTCGAGTTGGGCGAGGACGGTTTCGGGGTCGGTGGGATGGTTGGGGAGGGGTTCGTCCAGCCCGGTGAGGGCGTGGATCGCGTCCGCGTCGGGGTAGACGCGGCGGGTGGGGAGGGTGGTGCGGTAGTGAAGGGCGCGGGTGAGGGCGGAGTGGAGGAGATTGTTCATGGGAGTATGGGATTTTGTGGGAATTGGTGGGAATTGTAGGAGCTCCGAATTCCTACCAATTCCCACAGTTCCTACAAGTTCCCTTCTTCAATCATCCCACGCAAACGTCATTTCTTCCCGCTCGCCCAGTGCTTTTCGTAGCATTTCGATAACGGCGGGGTCGGCGCCTTCGCTTTCGAGGTAGGCGAGGGTCATTTCGGTGATGGCGTAGTCCTGGTCGGTGGCGCCTTCTTCTTCGAGGTGATCTACGAGGAATTGCAGTTGTTCGGCGGTGATGGTGCCGATTTGGGTCCCGTCTCCGGGGATGTAGAGGCATTTGAGGTCCATGAGGGGTGCTCCTTTTTTGGGGGATTAAAAGTGATAAAGAAAGTTAGCAGAATTTGAACAATGTACGAAAAAGTATCTTACATTTAAGCTTATTTTTTTGTTACCCTCCATAAAGACCGCTGTCGCTATTTATTCCATTGTCATTTCCTTGTTGAGGTAATCCTTTTTCGATAGCTTGTAATTGTTTATGAATGCGATTATCTAACTTTATCCCTATTTTTGCATGGCATGAGGGACATTCTATACGTAAATCTGGTTTGGATTCATTAAAAACCTTCTCAAAAAGACTGATAATAAATACCAATTCAACTTGATAATCTACGGGAAGGTTGATGCGAATTTTTTCTCTACACTGCGGGCAATCATCATAGTAGGGTACTGTAGCTGGTTCCTGTGCATCTATTCCCATGTCTCTTAAAATATTTATTGCGTATTCTCTTATACCAGTTGTTGGGTGTTGCCGAAATCTTTGTATGATTGGGATTGCTGTTTGGCCTTTTTCTTTGAGAACACCTAAAAAGTTACCACTTTCTAAGTCGGTTCCTTTCCAACAATGTTCAAACAGGAAATTCAGTTCACCTAATTTTCCTAATATTCTTATCGTACAGAGACGAACATTTTCCTCCTCATGACTGAGAAGAAGTTTTATTCGAGAAACTAGAATTTCTTCTGGGATAAATAGCTGTTCAATTAGTTCAATAGAAATTTGGACAACGTATTTGCTATTGTCTAGGATGACTAAGTTTAAAGCCTTTAAGATGGAAATACCTCCCTTGTCGTTTATTTCACGAAGGGCGTCAGATATATTCTCAACTAGATGATAATATCTGCCTTCTGCATATGCATAGTAAGAATTGCTCCAATGCCTCCCATTATCTTCCCGAATAATTGTAAGTAATGCCCAAATTGCTTTCTGACCAGGTAGATTTTTAAGCTCATTTACAACCTTTACTAACTCGCTTGGATTTGAAAAATCTGAATTACGCAATTGACTAATTAGCTCGCGCTCTTTTCCTGTCCCAAGAGACAAATCCTTATCTATAGTCGCATACCATTGTCTCCCACATTCCAGGGAGCAAATCTTGGGTAAATTTCCATCAATATTGTGAATGGTTTCAAAATAGAATTTTCCACAAATTGTACATTCTGTAGATTGATCTCCTTTCGATAAAAGTGTCTTTTCTTTTTGGGGCTTTAAATCAACCATTGGCTCACTTATTTCTTTTTGCTGAGTATTGCCCCCTTTTAAACTTGCTTTTGTTTTTAGCTCATCTGGAATAAGGGCAGTTAAATTTCCTTTGAGAACATATAGCACGACCATAAAAAGTAGACCGATAATACCAATGATCTGAATTAGTGGGTACAGAATTGGAATTACAGCTACTAAAGTGATAAAAACAACACTCATGCGATCCAGAATACTTAAAAAATTATTTAGAATATTATTTTTACGAATGTAATCAAGTTGTGAAGATAAATAAACTTCAGAAAATCTCGGTTCACCAAATTGGGCTAGTATCATCAAAAACATGAAGGGTAGAGTTAAAAAAACAAAGAGAAGTAACTTTATCAATTGTAATAAATCTTGAAAACTATCTAATGGCAATGACTTTATATCTTTCAAAGCAGGAAAGTTGTTTTCTATTACAGCAAAGGTCAATGGAATTGCAACAGGCAACCGAAAAATAGTCCGAGTCAAATACAAATACCCAGTAAAAATGACTAAGCTAAAGAAAATTTGCACCCCATTAGAAGTATCCATTGGAATCATATACCCAAACATTTGCGCTAATGCCAAAACAATAATGACAATCGTAACGGTATATTGATCAATAATTCCAAGCCCAATGTCTTTCATCGGTTACATCCTCGTTGATATCTTGAATAGCCAAGCTTTTTTGTGTCGATCTGCAAACGCAGTAAGAAACTTCTCCCTAAATTATACCTCCCCCCACGGGCAGACCCTCCAACGCCATGATCTTCAACGCATTCGTCGTCGGACACGGACCGGGGCGCAGACGGTAATCGAACACCATCCGCCCGTCCGTAATCTCCTCCCGGAAATGGAAATTGGACACCCCCGCAATCGAATCCGCCAAATGCGTCAACTCCAGATCGTGCGTGGACACCAGCCCGACTCCGTTTCCCCCCGCCAGCGCGCGGACATACGCCTCACTCCCCTTGCGCCGCTCCTCGTTATTCGTCCCCCGAAACAACTCATCAATCAGAAAAAACAACGGCTGATCCGCCTCCTCCCGCAACGCATCCAACAACCCCTTCAACCGCTTCACCTCCGCATAAAAATACGACAACCCATCCGCCAGCGAATCGTTCACCTGAATACTCGACCCCATCCGCATCGGACGCACCCGCAGACGCCGCGCCAGCACTGGCCCCCCCGCATACGCCAGCACCAGATTCACCCCCAACGTCCGCAAAAACGTACTCTTCCCCGACATATTCGACCCCGTAATCACCGCCACCTCCCCCAACTCTGCCAGCGCAAAATCATTCGTCGCCCGCCGCCCGTCTGGGATCAGCGGATGCCCCACCCCCTCCACCTCCAACACCGGCCCGTCCGCCTCCACCACCGGAAACGTCGCCCCCGGATTCAAATACGCAAAATTCGCCAACGCATTCAACGCCTCCAACACATACCACGCCTCCAACCACCCCGGCAACAACGCCCGCAACCGCGCCTTCATCCCCTCCAGCCGATACGCAAAAAACAAATCCCACGGCACCAACAAATTCAACGGCAACCAGATAAACGG
>JABWBV010000660.1 GCA_013359445.1 Anaerolineales bacterium
ACACCCACAGCCACGATGGACCTTGTTGCTCAATTGCAAGGGCAATGTTTGTCCGGGCGTGCAGGTCTGCCTGAAACCGAGGCTTTGAGTGGACGGATTGTTTTGGATAGTGCAGTGACTTTGCCAAATGGACGTGTCAATCGCGATTCTTTCTTTTTAGATGTGGCAACATGCGCGGCTACTCGCATCAATCAGATGAATGAAGGCGGTTTTGACTATGCGGTATCCCCAGATCGCACACTCCTGGCTTACCGTAATCTGCTTTATGATGCCCTGGATAATATTGTTGGTGAGGAATTGGTGATTAAGGACTTCAATGGAGAATTATTGCTATCTCTTCCCTGGGAAACGGATTGGCTCCGTTTGGTAGATTGGCTGGATAATGAACGTGTCGTTATCAATCCTTATAAACAACAAGAAAATCTTGCGAAGATGTATTCAACCTTGACTGTATTGACTCCTTTCACAAGGGCACGCCAGATACTCAGCCCTGATTTCGCAAAGATGTATGAGTACTCGCCGTTTCCTGATTGGGATGGTTGGGGGGTGACAATGTACGATCCGACGTTGACGCGGGTTGTGTATTTGAGCGATTACAGCGAATATGCGTATGTTCTTTGGGATATAGAGAATAGCACTCGTTTGGCTTCTCTTCAAGCCATTGGTTTGTTTACACCTCGTTGGTCGCCTGATGGGAGTGCATTCGTTATTGAGGCGTATAACCCCGATCAATTTGCTTTGGAGTTGTTTTTGGTAAATAGGGATGGGGCGGTGCAACAGTTGACAAATCTTTATGGTGAGGAAGATACAATTTTGACCAATTACAGTTGGTCACCGAACAGTTTGAAAATTGCGGCTTGGATGATTTCTGGCGCAAATGATAATAAGCAAGCTCAATTAGTTGTGATAGATACCACTACAAAATCTATTGAAGTTAAGGATGTCTTTTTTCATTCCCAGCCAGAACCTCCTTTTGGACCCATTTGGTCACCTAACGGAAAATATCTTATTGTTTTTGATAGCGGGAATGAGCAAGTGTTTTTGTTTGATCTCGCTCAAAACCTCGCCATCCCCCTCGCAGAAAACATGGAACCAGTCGGCTGGATGCTCGCGCCATAAAATCCTGTGGGCGTTCGGCATTGAATAGTTCGGCATCGAATAGGAATTCGACGCCTGAGAGGTCAAACCTGTTGAAACGGGTTGGGGGGGGCGGCGCGTTTTTTGCCTTTTGACAAATGATTCCGACCGTCCCCGCCCGGCGATAAAAAAGCCGGATTCATTCGGCGTTGTCTCGTAGCCGGGGGACTTCATCCCCCGGCGGGCCGAAAGCGAATTATCCGATCAATTTGGACATCTTCAAAAGCAGATGGGGGGTCGGGGCGCTTTTCATTGACGCTATCCTGTCAGGAGCCACTGCTCCGCGTCCTCCCTGGTGTGAAAAACCTTTAAATTCAACCCTCGATTGATCGCTACTGTTTCGCCAAACTGGGCTTGCTTAAAAGTTTCCTTTTGCACGCTGGCCTGATAAAGCAGGGCGATTCGGACGTTATAAGTCAGCTTGGTGTTTGCCAAAAACGCCGCGGTTTCATACACTTCCAACGTATCCAACCGTCCGGTTGCACCGGGGTGTTCCTCCACCAAAATCCGTTTTTGTGGATGAAGATTCAAATACGCGCGAATTTCAGCCCACAAAGTTTTCACATCGCCAGGGCGGAAATCCCCGGTAAAGCCAATGTGGAGGTAATGGTTATTTTTAGTAAAGTTTAGGGCGTAAGGCATGTCAGATTCCAGATGAAGAAGTGTTTGCGTTCAAATGGGTTGAGAATAGGCTTCAACGCATTTGGGATGTCAGACGTTCTATAGGTTTTTTCCTATCCACCGCCTTAATCTCTCCCTTTGCTTATCCGTATGAAAATAATGCTCCCCATCTTTCACAATGTCCACATAACATTGAAACCGGCTTACAAACGCGTCCAAAACCGTGCGCGGGGTCAGGTGATCTCTTTCGCCGTATAAAATATAGGTTTCAACGTTCCATGCCTCGACCGGATTCTGCCGAACAAACTGGTAGTAATCCCAGATAAGTTTTTCCCCCATCGAAGTCTCAATTTCCTGCTGTTCTTCTAATTCTTTTTCACTGACGTTGAACCATTGCATCATGTTATGGATGAGGGCTTCCATGTCCAAAATGGGAGATAAAAACAAGCACTTTTGAAAAGGAATATCTCTGTAAGCGACCAGACTGAAATACGCACCCAGGCTGGAGGCAAATAACCCCACCGTTTTCCAGTGACATTTAACATACTCCATCACTTGGGTTAAATCTTCCACCCCATTCTGGACGGAACACGCGCGCCCTTCCGCTTTCCTTTCGCCGTGTTCAGGCAAATCAAAGCTGAGGACTTGCATGTTCTTTTTTACGGCAATTTCTGCGACACCTTCCGCCTCTTCTTTTTTGGACATCTTTCCATGCACAAACACATAAACGGACTCCGATGGCGCGCCCCAGATGAGGGCAGGGATATTTTGGATGGTAATTCGTTGGGCTTCTATCATTACGCCAGGATTTTATCAGACCCCTCTCCCGCGTCGAGTGCTCAAATAAAAGCGCCCTACCGATTCCCGGTAGGGCGCTTTTCATTAACGCAAACTCTTATTCCCCACTCTTACTCCAACCCCTCCAACTGGCCTCTCAACTTCTCCGCCGTCTCTTTGAACCCGGCGAGTTTGGCCTGTTCCCCTTGCACCACCTGGGGCGGAGCCTTTTGGGCGAAGGGGCTGGATAGCAGTTTTTCCAGCCGTTCGATGTGGGACTGCGCCTCGGTGAGGGATTTTTCGAGACGGGCGCGCTCTTCGGCTGTGTCCACGGTTCCGGCGAGTGACAGGTAGATTCCTACGCCGCCCGCGACGAGGCCGATGTGGCCGTCCGGTTTGCCTTCCAGGGTGGGGAGGATTTGCAGGGCGTCGGTGTCCAGCCCGGAGAGGGTGGCGATGATCGCCGCGTCGGTTTGGATGGCGGTCAGGTTGTCGGGGCTGGGGACGAGGATCGCGGCGAGGCGCACGTTCGGTTTGATGTTCTTTTCGGCGCGCTGGTTGCGGATGCCGCGGACGATGTCTTGCAGGCGAATGAAGTCGGCAAGCGCGCGGTCTTCCCACCCCTCTTCTTCCATCGGTTCGGGCCATCCAGCCACGATGAGCGCGGAGGGCCAGTTGCCGTCAATTACGTCGGGCAGACCGATCTTCGGGGCGGTTGCCAAACACGCGGTGCGGAGGCGGCCCCACAAATCTTCGGTGATGAATGGGGTGAACGGGTGGAGCAGGCGCAGGCAGGTGTCCAGCACGCTCACCAGCACGTCGGCGGTGTAGAAGGCGCGGTCCCCGCCCTCCGCCAGTTGCAGTTTGGCGATTTCCAGATACCAGTCGGCGAACTCGCTCCAGAAGAAGTCGTAAATCTGCCGCCCGGCCTCGCCGTATTGGTGGGTGGAAAACAGGTAGTGGACGGATTTGCGAAGTTGTTTCTGGCGTGCCCAAATCCAGGCGTCGGCGGTGGAGTATTGGGGCGTTCCCCTCACCCCCTGCCCCTCCCCCGCGGGGGGAGGGGAGTCTGTCTCCCCCTCTC
>JABWBV010000068.1 GCA_013359445.1 Anaerolineales bacterium
CCGGCTCGGGGTTGGGGTCCAGCTCCTCCGCCATCTTGTTGGGTTTGTTGGGGGCCAATGCCCTGCTCGGTCAGCCCCTCTCCCCCCTCGAACTCCTCACCCTCGCCCACGAAATGGAAGGCCACCCCGACAATGTCACCCCGGCCTTACTCGGTGGGTTAACCATTTCAACCATCCACCACGCGCACGTCCTCGCCCGCAAAATTCCAGTCGCCCCGCTTCCCCTCGCGGTAGTCATCCCCCAGTTTGATCTCTCCACCCACGCCGCCCGCGCCGCCCTGCCCAAACAATACCCCCTGCCCGACATCGTCTACAACCTCGGGCGCGTCCCGTTAGTCGTCGAAGCCCTCCGCACCGGAGATTTACCCCTGCTCACGCAAGTCATGGACGACCGTCTGCACCAACCCTATCGCCTTCCGCTCTACCCCGGCGCGCAAGCGGCCTTCGACGCCGCGCGGGGTGCGGGGGCCTCCGCCGTTGCCCTGTCCGGCGCGGGGCCAGGCGTCATCGCGTTTTGTGCGGATGCCGCCACCGCCCAAAACATCGCCCGCGCCATGGGGCAAGCCTTTTGCCAGGCCGGGTTAACCGTATGGGAATGCGTCACCGGGGTGGCAGATACCGGCGCGCGAGTGGAAATACGAGAAGAATAAAAGAGGATGGCAACGGCCCAGGAAACTCTCCCCAAAGAACCTTAATCTTTCACGGAGAAAACGCCGTCGTTTCTAAAGTTTTCAACGCTTCCTCCGCCCACAAAGCATACATCTTCCCGGACGGATGAAGTTGATCTTCCGCCAGCAGGGTTCGGTCAGCCTGCGCCTCAATCGAAATGGGGGTGATATTCACATAGTGCGCGCCCAGGCGAAGCGTTTCGGCACGATTGACCGCGTTAAACGCGGCAATCTCCGCGGAGATTTGCGCGGGGGTGCGCCCCCGACCATCCTTCGCCCCAAACGGCGTCACGCCCCAATCGGGAATAGAAAGGACAAGGACCCGATCCGGATGCCCCCCGGCAAACGCAATCGCCTGTTCAAGCAGGGCCACAAATTCCTCCCGATACGTTTCCAGCGCATAACCCCGATACTGGTTGTTGACCCCGATCAACAACGAAACCAGATCATAGGGCGGTTGCGGGTGCGCGTGGCCAATCGCCGTCGCGAGCTCGTCCGTCGTCCAGCCCGTTTTGGCGATGATATCAGGGTCATCGATTTGGCCGCCCCGGGCGCGTAACAACGCCGTGAGTTGAACGGGCCAGCGTTCTTCGGGCAGAACACTTTCGCCAATGGTGTAGGAATCGCCGAGGGCAAGGAATTTCATAGGAGGCTCCGGGAGGGGGGATGGGGGGAGTGGGAGGGGATAAAAAAGGAAGATGAGGAGGAGAAGAATGATGGGAAGGAAAAGGGCTTTCATGGGGAAACGCACGCCTCAGTTCGCAAACGCGATCTGCATTTTGCCTTCTTCATCATACCAGTAGCGCGCCGCGAAAGGTGGGTCGGTGGGCCGATGGGCAAGGACGCGGGGGAGCAGGGTGGGGAGGTCTTCGACGAGGGGGAGCTTAGGCAGATCGGCAACGGCGACCCACGCGGGGGCACCTTCGGCAGACGGGCAGGGTGCGCCCTCCAGGCTGGAGCCGGTGACGACGAAGAGCAAAATGCCAGGGTTTTGGCCCGTATCAATCATCACCGTGCCGCACAAGCGCAGGTCAGGAGAGGTGAGGCCGGTTTCCTCGGCCAGTTCCCGGTGCGCGGCGGCGAGCACATCTTCGCCCGGTTCGATGTGCCCACCCAACCCGTTGTAGCGGTTGGCCCAGAGACGTTTGTGGGGGGCGCCTTTGATCAGCAAAATGTCCCCCGCGCGGGTCAGAAAAATCAACGTCCGGGGGATGACCATGTACCGGGTGAGGGTGATTCCTTGTTCGTTTACTGGCATGATGAAACTCTTGTGGGTGATCCTCGTATTGGATATTGAGTTGGTTGCCCGTTCGCCCAACTCACGCTATAATCAACAAGACGTAACGGCTCAGGCTTTAAAGAAGATACGCTCTGAGTAGTTACAACAAGACACTGACATCCTTTTTTTTGGAGGAAGGCATGAGCAACTTCGGCGACGAAATTTTATCAAAAGTTACTGGCGGTAAAGACTTTTTGTCGAATATCGCCAGCAAAATCCCCGGCTTTAGCGGTTATGTAAAACGCGAAGACCGGCGCAAATCTGACAAACTCCTGCGGGACACCATTTCCGCCCGGTTTGCGGAACAGGTCCGGCGAGTGTCGGAACTCCAGCAGGAATTTATTAGCAATGGCGAGATCATGTATGTGGATGATCTTGAAAAAGCGGCCATCAAACTTCGCACCTTCGCCGACCGGATCAAAACCGCGTCGCGTGGCTATTCCAGCATGTTTGAAGCCGTAAAAATCAACGAAGAAGAATTGGACAAAATTCTGGCCTACGACAACGCTTTGCTAGAAATGTCTGATGAAGTGGGCCGCGCCATTGAGCACGTGCAATCTTCCATGGGGACGGAGGGCGTGGTGGCTTCGATCCGCAATCTGACCCAGGCTTCCCAAAAATGTATTGATGCCTACAACCGGCGCGATGAGGTCGTGCTGGCATAATTGTTTGGATCGTGACAATGCCTGTCGGCACGGTTCACGACCCCGAAGAACTGATTTTTGACCCCAGGAGACCAGGCCATGGCCAGAATTTTTGACATTATTGAATACCCCAACGAAATGCGCGAGACCATCGTCCAGCGCTTCCCCGAAAGCGGCCCCGGTGATTTCCGCGTGGGTTCACAAGTGATTGTGCGTGAGTCCCAAAACGCGGTATTTTTCCGTGATGGGCTTGCCCTCGACACGTTTGGCCCCGGGCGGCATGTCATTGCCACCGCAAACATCCCCTTGCTGATCGAAAAAATCGGCAAAACCTTCTTTAGCGAAAAAACCCCCTTCCCCGCAGAAGTGTACTTCGTCTCGATGCGGGAATTCCCCGACCGCAAATGGGGCACCCCGCAACCGATCATCGTTCGCAACCCCGGCATGGGGTTGGGCGTGGCGCTCCTGCAAGGGTTTGGCACGTTCAGCTTCCAGGTTTCGGACCCTCAACAGTTTATCACCCAGGTCGTTGGGGCACAGGGCGTCTACCGGATGTCCGACATCGAAAATCGGCTGAAGACCGTCCTGTTATCCAAACTGCAAGACCTGCTTGGGGAAACTGCCGCCAAACACAGCGTCCCCGAAATCATCGGCCTGACGGAAGAACTGGGTGCGGGCGTCCGGGCCA
This sequence comes from Anaerolineales bacterium, assembly GCA_013359445.1. Classification (GTDB taxonomy): domain Bacteria; phylum Chloroflexota; class Anaerolineae; order Anaerolineales; family JABWBV01; genus JABWBV01. The sequence continues at coordinate 3,280 of JABWBV010000068.1, forward strand.
AATCGCAGGATGATTTCCTGGCGTTGGGCCTCACCCTCAAAACCTTCTATGTCGGAAACTTAAAACCCTCGTCCAAATCTGCCGAAGAACTGCGGGCGATGGGGATGCTCGACATGCAGACCTACACCCAACTCCAGGCCGCGGACGCCCTCCGCGACGCCGCGCAAAATCCCAGCGGAGGCGCAGGCCTCACGGCGGGGATTGGAGCAGGCATGGGCATTGGCAATGTGATGGGCCAGGCACTCGGTGGCATGATGGGCCAGCAACAACAACCCCAACAGCAGGTTGCCGCAGGCGCGGCCGCCGGGGGTGCCGCGGGTGGTTCGATGCCCGACGTGATGACCCCCTCCGAAGCCGCCGCGATCCTCCGCGTGTCCGAAGAAGACGTGGTTGCCGCCATCAATGCGGGCGACTTGAAAGCCCGCAAACTTGGCAACGCCTATCGCATCAGCAAAGCGGCGATGGAAGAGTTTTTGAAAGGCTAACTTAAAGTTTATATAAAAAAAAGAAGGGTCGGGTTGTATTACCCGACCCTTCTTTTTTTTTACGTCTCATCCCCCTCCGCCACCTCTACTTTTTCCCCTTCCACTAACCCTTCAATCGCGACCTGCAACGCGTTTAATTGCGCGTCACTCAGCCGATTTTGTTTTTCTTTCGCTTGTTTTTTGACATGATCTTTCAGCTTTTTGAGAGAAAGCGTCGGAACGGGGGCATTTTCCAGGTTTTCCAGTTGTGCATCGGGATTCAAAAATACCAGCACCGGATGGGGATCAGGAAAGGCCATTTCAGGAAATTCCTTTTTCAAATAACGCGTCAGGGTGACAACTTCCGAATTGGCTTCCAAATCGGGGCGGCCAATATTTTCCTGCCCGAACCATTTCATGTAAGTCAACCACATGTTCCCTTTCTGTTGCCATTTTCCCTGCTTATATGAAATGACTCCTTTTTGATGACGGGGCAAGATCACCCAAAAACCCCCCGGGCCAATGAGCAAATGCGAAATCGGGGCTGTGTAATGGTAAATTGTATAACGCTTATCCAACCCCTTTAGCGCCTGAGAGAGCACCACATCCGCACGCGGCGGGCGCGCATATCGGTTGCCAAAGTAAATCCCAATTTGAGACAGCGCAAACCCAATTAATAACGCACCTAAAGATAACCCAACCTGCGTTGGATCGCGGAAATTGATGATGACCCCTGCAATCAGAATAACCAATCCGACCACACTGGTAATCTGCCCGATGCGCGCATTGCGCTTAATTAATTTTTCGTTGGTAACGATTCTCATCCAAACACTCCAATAATATATTGATTAGCAGGAACTGCTCAGGCTTAGAGAGAAGATTCCCCACTTCCTTCTTTCGCAGTTTCATTAAACTTACCCAACACCACGCACGCATTCTGCCCTCCCAGGCCGAAAGAATTCGACATAGCGACATTCACCACCGTGGGGCGCGCCACATTCGGCACATAGTCCAGATCACATTCCGGGTCGGGGTTTTCGTAATTGATCGTCGGCGGAATGCAACCCGTTTCAATCGCTTTGATGCACGCAATCGCCTCCAGCGCGCCCGTCGCCCCCAACGCATGCCCGATCATCGACTTGGTCGAACTGATCGCCATTTTATAAGCATGTTCCTCCCCAAACACGGTCTTGATCGCCTTCGTTTCCATCACATCATTCAGCGGAGTGGACGACCCGTGCGTGTTGACATAATCCACCGCGTCCGTGTCAACCCCGGCATCCTTCAACGCCCACCGCATCGCGCGAATCGCGCCATTCCCACTGGGGTCAATCGCCGCCATGTGGAACGCATCCGCGGAAGAGGCATGGCCCAGCACTTCGGCGTAAATCCGTGCCCCGCGCGCCTGAGCGTGCTCGGCGCTTTCCAGCACAAGGGCGCCTGCCCCTTCGGAGTACACAAACCCCTCGCGGTCCAGATTAAACGGACGGGACGCGCCTTCGGGACGGTCGTTATAGTTGACCGGCATCGCGCGCATCGCGCAAAATCCCGCCCACGCAAAATCTTTGATCAACGCTTCCACCCCGCCCACAATCACCACATCTGCCGCTCCACGGCGAATAAGCTCGGCCCCTTCCCCAATCGTTTGGGTACTGGTTGCACAGGCCGTGGTGACAGTCGAATTGGGGCCAAGGCACTGTAATTGATAGGCCACCACAAACGCGGGCATGTTGGGCAGGCCGGAAGGCAAAACAAAGGGGTTGACTTTGGTGTAGCCCCCGGCGCGCATCGCATCGATCCCATCTGTGATCCGCTCGATCCCGCCGATGGCCGTGCCAAACACCACCCCGGCGCGTTCGGGGTTGGGCATTTTTTCGGGCAGACCGGCGTCCGCCACCGCTTGCACCGCCGCGGCCACGGCAAACTGCGACGAGCGCGCCATACGCCGGGCCTCCTTCCGATCTGTGTACAAACCGGGATCAAATTCTTTCACTTCTCCCCCAATTTGGCAGGGGAACTCGCTCGGATCAAACTGGGTAATCCGGGTTATACCCGAACGTCCAGCAACCAGGCCATCCCAGTACGCCTGCAAAGTATTTCCTAAAACACTAATCACCCCCATCCCCGTAACTACAACGTGTGAGTGGTTCATGCACTTTCCTCAAGTTTTAAAGATTGCGCCTGTTTTTCAATGGCGGCGCGCAAGTGTACCATCAAATTCGACTCGACTGCCTGACGCGCCGTGCGGATCGCACTGATGACCGCGCGGGCATCTGACCGTCCGTGCCCAACAAAAACCAATCCATCCACCCCCAACAGGGGCGCGGCCCCGATCTCAGCCGGGTCAAGCATCTTCCGCAGTTTGCCAAATGCCGGGCGCGCCAACGCGGCCCCGATCTTGGTCACAAAACTGCTCGTTAACTCCTCCCGCAGGGTATCGACTAACAGACGGGCCACGGCCTCGCTACTTTTGAGTAATACATTGCCGGTAAACCCATCGGTGACGGCCACATCTGCGTGCCCGCCAAACAACTCTTTCCCTTCGATATTCCCGACGAAATTTAAACCACTGGTCGCGGCAAGCAAGGGATGGGTGGCTTTGACCAGATCATTCCCCTTTCCAGCTTCTTCCCCGTTCGAGATCAGCCCGACGCGCGGGTTCCGTATGCCCAACACTTTGTCGGCATAGGCGGACCCCATCAAGGCAAACTGCACGAGGTATTCCGGCTTACATTCCGCGTTCGCACCAATGTCCACGACCGCGCATTTCCCGTTTTTTACGGGGAAAAGGCCCGACAAGGCCGGGCGTATGACCCCGCGAATTCGCCCTAACTGAACGAGCGCGTTCGCCATCGCCCCACCGGTATTCCCCATCGTGACAAAGGCGTCCGCTTCCCCAGACTTGACCATCTGCATCCCAACGGCCATCGAATTTTTGGCGCGTTTTAACATGCCCGGGGAGATTTTGTCTGTCATTTCGAACACTTCCGGGGCATCTACCAGCCGGACGTTTTTGGCCCCCAATGCGGCCAGTTTTGGGGCCAGCGTCGCTTCTGGCCCAGTCAGGATCACTTCATCCCCAAACAGTTGGGCCGCTTGCACAGCCGCCTGCAATTCGGGTTCCGGGTAGTTGTCACTGCCCATGGCGTCTAAAACAATTTTTGGCATCTTATTTGACTCCAATTGAGAAATACTGAGAAATATCCCTACAACTTGACGGTGTAGGGATCGTGATTATAATACCGTCCACTTGCGCTTGTGCTGGAATTGGCAGACAGGCATGGTTGAGGGCCATGTGCCGAAAGGCGTGTGGGTTCGACTCCCACCAAGCGCATGTAAAAGCCGCTGTTGAAGCGGCTTTTTTGTTTTCTAAAGGAAGATTTCTCATACGGTGTTTAACCCTACGGCGCGGATTCTAGTCGCGGCGTAGGAAGAAATTCGTGGCGAGGATAGACGATGTTGAATGAATTCGCAAGGGGGAGCGAGTATAATGGCCCGGTTACGCCGGGCGAACTACGCCGGGCAAGATACGCCCCTTTTCACTCAGATTTGCTTATGACAACCCCTACGCTTTTTCTCACCGGTGGCACCGGATTTTTAGGGCATCACCTGGTTCCCCGGCTGGTGGCGCAGGGGTATTGTGTGCGTTTGCTTGTGCGGCGGGAGCCTGTCGCGCCGCCGCCGCCGGGGGTGGCGTATGTGCGGGGGGATGTCACCGATGCGGGGGCGGTGCGGCGGGGGATGGAGGGGTGTCAGGTTGTGGTGCATGGCGCGGGGCTGTTCCGCTTTTGGGGGTCGGAGGAGGATTTTCAGCAGATTAATGTGCAGGGAACAAAAAATGTGGTGCAAGCGGCGATCCAGGCGGGGGTGGCGCGGCTCGTGCATATTTCGACGATTGCGGTCGTTGGACAGGCTCCGGCGGGGCAACCGATTACGGAAGAGACGGTGTGTGCGCCGTTGGACGCGTACCAGCGCAGTAAACTTGCGGGGGAAACGGTCGTCCGCGCGGCACCAGTGCCGAGCGTGATCCTGCGGCCCGGCGCGTTTTACGGGCCGGGGAGTACGTATGGGTTCAACCGATTGTTTATTCAGGACCCGATGCGGGGGGTGCGGATTCAGGTGGATGGGGGGAGGCGGTTGATTTTCCCGGTGTTTGTGCCGGATGTGGCGTGGGCGGTGGGAGCGGCGCTTGAAATGGTGGAGGCAGAGGGGGTGTATAACATCTGTGATCAGCCCCGTTCGCACCAGGAGATTAATCGGGTGGTCAGTCAGTTGTTGGGGATTTCGCCGTTTCGGATTTCGGTGCCACGGGCGGCGATTTTGGGGTTTGCGGGGGTGTTGGAGTTTCTTTCGCACTATACGCACCACGAGCCGTTTTTCCCGCTTAACCTGCGGCATTATGTGTTTAACGATTGGCCGGTGTCCAGCGCGCGGGCGCGGGGGGCGTTGGGGTTTGAGCCTACGCCGATGGAGGAGGGGTTGCGGCAGACGGTGGCGTGGTTTAAGCACCGCGCGGGGTAAAGGGGGAATTTTCATGGAGAATTTTGTTGGGGAGAGAAAACGCGTGGCTTTTTACGTTTAATAAGTTAACAGGCTTTTGGTGTGTGGAGGTATTCTGATGATCTCTGTTTTTCTTTTAGACGATTGTGCTTTCTCCCGTGAAGGGATCCAAAAGTATCTTGCCTGCCTGGAGGAGGTCAGGCTTGCGGCAGTTTGTGAAAATGAGGCGCAAGGCCTGGCGCATTTTTCCGGGGAGCGTTTGCCGGGACCGGCTGTGCTTTTGTGGCGTTACGATCTCGAAAGGGCGGTGGCCCCGGTGGAATGGATGAAAACAAGGCAACCACAGGATGGTTTTAGCCAGGTGGTGTACCGTGCCCCGGATGACGAAGGCATGGCGACGGAAATGTTGGCGGCTGGCATGGCAGGGTATGTGGTGAAAGGTGAACCCCTGGAACGGATACGCGAGGTGCTGGTCACGGTCGCCCGCGGAGAAACCTGGGTCAGCCCGATGCTGGCTCCACGCCTGGTGACTTATGTGCAACGACAAACGCTTGACCTGCTGGCGTTGACCGAAGGAGAACGCCGCGTGGTGCCCCTTTTGGCGGAGGGACTGAAAAATCCGGTAATTGCTGCGCGGCTGTCGCTGGCGGAGCAGAGTGTCAAAAATACGCTTTGCGCTTTGCGAAAAAAGCTGGATGTATGGGGGCGCACAGAGCTGGTGGAGAAGGCGCGGGAACTGGATGCTCTGATCAAGTTAACAAATTACACGGGGGGGGGGTAGAAAGCGCAAATAAAAGGAGTTATTCAGCTTGTCTCTTGGAAACGTTTGTGAAAAAAGGCACATCGTACCGGGAAGGCGCGCAAAAAGTACCGAAATTCGAGTACCTTGACGCGAGGAAATGAGTACAAAAATTTGGGGGAGGTGGGGTATATTGGGGGTATATCCTGAATGATTGGAGGTCCGCCTGATGGTTAGCCGACGTGATTTTATCAAAACGATGAGCCTGTTGAGTGGCGCAGTGCTGGCCCCGGTGCGCTGGTTGGGGAAGTGGGCGGGGGTGCAAGCCCAGGGGGAGGAGCCGCCCGAGGTGGGGGAGTTGTATGCGGGGTTTGTGTTGTTGCCGGAGGGGGCAAAGGTGCCAGAGTTTGTTATATATCCCCAAACAGCATTACCGAAATTTTGTGGGGTTGGGGACAGCATTGGCCCATTGGCGACTTCGCCTTCGTTTATAACTGACACAGATTTAGCAAACAAAGCTTATTTTCCTATTTATACAATTAGAAATCCGCCTGCATCCTTAACTCAAAAAGAGGCTTATCTAACTTTGCATCCCACACAAGATATTTATTGCTCAACAATTTGTTTCAATGAAACTCTTTCAGATCAAGAAGTTTCTGAACGGAAAATTTTCCTTTGGGCTTTTCCAGATTTTCCACGACCTTATCCGCTTTGGTACAGCAATCCTGTTGAAACTGAGGGGCCTTTTTTTTCTCTAAGTAAAGTGGATTTCTTACCTCAACCTGGGATAATGACAGCCACACAGTATGACTATATCTTTTATTGGAGTGAAAAAGATGTTTTGTATATGATTGTAATGGAGGCAATATCTGATTTTCAATACGCTAAAACCATCCTTACTCAGCTCGTGGCAATATAAATGTAACTTGGAGAGGTCTTACAATGGCAAATTATGCATATGTCTATGCTCCTGTAAGTGGCATGATAGTGGGACGCCCAACAGGATATTGTGGAGGTGGATCTCACCCCACTGTTTGTACACAAAATCCTTTTGACATAAGTACAGGAGCAGGTGCTGCCCTTGTATTTTATGCAAGTAGTAATATTAAAAGCATTCGGACAACCTATTATTCAAGTGGAGTTTGTTATCGGAGTGAGATCCCAACACCTTGGGATGCTAAACTAAAAGTTGATTTATACCTTAATTTAAATGGGCAGAATTTAGTGGGTAGTGTCTGTTATGCCCATATTAATAACCCAGTTCCTGATAATATTTACAATGTGAATTATAAGACTGTAGGTTATATACCATCGAATTGTGATTGCTCATGTGCAACAGGATGCAAGTGTGGCGGATATCAGAATCCTCCAAACCCCGCCGAAAAAGGGTATTGTGCAAGTCAAACGGGTCTATGCACTGCTAAATGTCCTTGTCGTTGTTGTTATGGAGGTACACACGTACATATGGAAGGAGGAAATAACTACAATAATCTCAGTTGTTATCAGACAGTAGGTTCAGGAACTTGGATTTATAGGTGGGTATTGCCAATTTAATAAGTTATAGCAACCTTGTAAAAATCATAAATATCCGCCTATGAAAATTCCAGTTTTTTTTCTTCTGCTTTACGGAGTGTTTTTATTCGCAGCTTGCCAACCAACTAGCGAAACAACTCAACCTCATGAACCAACCAGTTTAATCCCTGTTGAGTCTGCAACAGCGCCTTTGGAAACTTCTGCCGCCTTCACGCCAGATCCTCAAACTATATCAACGCCAACACCTGAGCTTTGGAATACCGATTTACTTTTCCATATGCATGGGGACAGTTTCTCACCTGCTATTTCCTCAGACGGGCGTTTTGTGGTTTTTGTATCTCGCTCAGGAGATTTGATCGAGAAAGGAAATAATCATTGTGTCGGTTATGGTGGAATTTCCTATAACTGTTCTGATATTTTTTTATATGATCTTCAAATTGGCACCTTACGTCTTGTCAGTATTGGCCTGAATAATCAATCGGCTAATGGAAACAGTTATTCTCCAACAATTTCGAGCGATGGACGCTGGATTGCATTCGTGTCCGAAGCCACAAACTTGTCAGCGAATCGAATGGGTACTGCCGCCCTCTTTTTATACGACTCACAAAACGAACATCTGGAATTGATCGCACCGGCTGCAATGGAGCCCTCAATTTCAGCGGATGGTCGCATTGTAGTATATAGTAGAGACTCAACACCTAGAAATATTTATCTCTATGATCGATACACAGGTATAAATGAACTGATCAGTCAAGCATGGAACGGGCAAGGAGCTAATGGCGATAGCATTGCATCACAAATATCAGCCGACAGGCGCTTTGTGGCTTTTTGGTCATGGGCAGGCAACCTTATCCCAGACGATACAGAAAACTGCCGTGAAAATGAGACATATAATTATAGTTGCGGAGATGTATTCATTTTTGATCGAGAGACCAGTCAAATGGAGAGAATTCCAATAGGGGAAACTTATGGACTGGGTATGGGAAATTACTCTCTCAGTCTCTCCGCTAATGGGGACCTTCTAGCTTTCAACTGCCAGATTTATGATCGTAAAAAATCCCAAGTCATATATGAACAGAATTGTGGAAAGCTGTCGGAGGACGGGCAATTGGTTGTATTTCAACAAGGGGCAGATTATTTCATAAATGAATTGGAGACTGGGCTGATTTCACAAGTTAGTATAGCAAGCGACGGAACGCCCAGTAATGGAGAGTGGGTAGATTTCGAGATAACTTTTGAAGGAGAGAGCTTCAGACCAGGATTCGGAATGTCAAAGGATGCCCAATGGGTAGTTTTTTCATCTACTGCCAGTAACTTTTTTGGAGAGGATAATCAAGTTTGTGATGATGTGTTTTTCAAACCTCATAATTGTTATGACATCTATGTCCATAACCGAGAAACCGGGCTAACTGATTGGATTAGCAAACCTTTAGAAATTCAACGATGAAATTATAGGAAATACAAATGATCGCTATTCTTTTTTTCTCCCGCTCATTTTTAGGTGTCATCTTCTTCCGTGCGTTTTTTCCTAAGTTTCGACACCCTCGTTCTTTTGCCGCCGCTGTTCAGGCCTATCAACTGATTCCCAAAAGCTGGGTATATCCCTTTGCCCTCACCCTCCCCTGGTTAGAACTGGCTCTCGGCCTGCTCCTCCTGGTCGGCTGGCAAACCCGCCTTGCCGCCCTCACCAGTGCCGCCCTACTCCTCCTCTTCCTGGTCGCCATGGGCATCACGCTCGCCCGCGGACGTAAAGACCCTTCTAAAGCGAACCTGGACTACGGCTGTTCCGGCAAAAAGCACACCCAAAAAATCGGCTGGAAAACCATCACACGCAACATCATTCTGATCCTGCTTTCTTTGCCGTTAGTCTTATGGGGCGGCGGATTTCTTGCCCTGGATAATCAGTCCCCCACCGTGCAGAAATTCATCTTTGAAACGCTGCTGCTTAACACCCTGTTGCCTCTTCTCTTAACCGGAGTGGGGATCGTGTGCCTCGCCCGCCTGCTAAAACAAACCGTGCGGTTGGTCATGTTGACCCCCACAGAAACCCAACCTACCGAAATTTCTAACAATTTTCAAAATCTCAAAACCAATCCCACGGAGGGTTCTTTATGAACGGCTTTTGGCTCATCAGCTACTTCATCCTATGGCTTATCGTCATCGGCGGCGCGCTGGGCTTTTTTGCGATGGCGCGGGAAATGGAAACCTTACACAAAAAACTGGCCTCCCTCGAAAAATTCCTGCACCACGCCCCCACAGAAAAAGAATAACAGGCCCCCACACATTCCCATTCAAAAAGCGTGTGCCAGGATGATCCTGGCACACGCTTTTTACCCTATTTACTTTATCTACTTTATCTACCCTCACTACTCTATTTACCCTCTTCCCCCCCTACCCATAAAAATCCGCCTCTCCCCCCTCCCCTTGCACCATCTTCTTCACCGATGCCACCACTTCGGGGTTCGCCAGCGTCGTCACATCCCCCACATCCATCCCGTTCGAGACGGCGGCGAGGACGCGGCGCATGATCTTGCCGGAGCGCGTCTTCGGCATGTCGGGGACGATCCAGACGTGTTTCGGGCGGGCGATTTTGCCGATAGAGGTGTCAATCGCCTGGATGACCTTCTGCTCGATCTCTTTGCTGGCGGTGAACCCCGGTTTGAGCGAGATGTAAATTTCGGGCATCTTGCCTTTCACCTCGTCCGCCACCGGGACGACCGCCGCTTCCGCCACTTCGGGGACGAGCAGGCAGGCGGATTCCAGTTCTTTCGTGCCGAGCCGGTGTCCCGCGACGTTGATTACATCGTCCACGCGTCCCAAAATGCGGAAGTAGCCATCTTCGGCCTGCATGGAGGCGTCGCCGGGGAAGTAGGGCCAGTCGCGCCAGTCGGTGCTGTGGGCGTTTTTGTTGTATTTGCCGAAATAGGTTCGCACGAATCGGTCGCGGTCACCCCAAATGGTCTGGAATTGCCCGGGCCACGGGTTTTGGATGACGATATTGCCCGCTTTCCCGGCCCCCGCGGGGATCGGGTTGCCGTCTTCGTCCAAAATCAGCGGGTGAATGCCAGGCATGGCAGGCCCCGCGCTCCCCGGTTTCATCGGGTGGAGGGCGGGCATGGTACTGCACAGGAAGCCGCCGGTTTCCGTTTGCCACCAGGTGTCCACGATGGCGGCTTTGCCTTTGCCGATCACCTCGTGATACCACTTCCATACGGCGGGTTCAATCGGCTCGCCGACGGTGGTCATGTGCTTGAAGTTGAAATTGTACTTGTTGGGTTCGTCCGGCCCGGCTTTGCGGAGCATCCGAATGGTGGTGGGCGCGGTGTGGAAGATATTGACGTTCAGCCGTTCGGCGATGCGCCAGGGGCGGCCTGCGTCGGGGTAGGTGGGCACGCCTTCAAACAGGACACTGGTAGCCCCCAGCGAAAGTGGCCCGTAGACGATGTACGAGTGTCCGGTAATCCAGCCGATGTCGGCCATGCACCAATACACGTCGTTGGGATGAATATCCTGCACGTATTTGGTCGTGCCCGCCACGTAGGAGAGGTAGCCACCCGTGCCGTGTTGGCACCCTTTCGGGCGTCCGGTCGTCCCGCTGGTGTACATCAAAAAGAGCGGGGCTTCGGCGGGCATGGAAACGGGTTCCACGCGCTGGCCGCGATATTTTTTGACGAGGTCGTTGACGAAGACATCCCGCTCTTCCACCATCGGCGTGCTGGCAGAATACTTGCCCGGATAGCGTTGCCAAACCAGGACGTGTTTGACGATTTGATCTTCGGAGGCGGCAATATGCACGGCTTCGTCGGCTTTTTCTTTGTGGTTGAGCAGTTGCCCATTGCGGTAGTAGGCATCCATCGTGACGAGGACGGAACTGCCGGAGTCGGAAATCCGCTCGCCGCACGCCCGCCCGCTGAACCCGCCAAACACGACCGAGTGGATCACCCCCAGCCGGGCACAGGCCAGCATCGTGATCGGAAGTTCGGGCACCATCGGCATGTGGATAGTAACGCGGTCACCCGCTTTTAGGCCGCAGTAGTCTTGCAGGAGTGCGGCAAACTCATTCACGCGCACGTACAGTTCCTGGTACGTCAGCACCACGTCCGGTTCATTTTCCTGTTCTGAGACCCAAATGAACGCCGCTTTGTTGCGGTTTTCGGCCAGGTGACGATCCACACAGTTATAACTGGCGTTCAGCCGTCCGCCCACGAACCATTTGAAACACGGCGCGTCGCTGGTGTCGAGGGTGGTGTGCCAGTATTTGTCCCAGGTGAGCAAATCGGCATATTCTTTGAAACATTCGGGGAAGTTGTCCAGGCTAAACCGATCAAATAAAGTGGCATCGGTCATATTCGCCTGGGCGATGAAAGATGTGGAAGGGTAATACAGTTTCTCTTCCTGCCAGTGAACGGCAATTTCGGCTTCACTGACACCAATAGAATCTTGTCTGCTCATAGGGGAGCCTCCTGATGGATGTTGGGAAATAATAGAATTGTACAAAAGGGAGAGCGCTTATTATAACCCGTTCCGTTCGCCGTTACGGAATTTCCAAAGCTCCTTGATGCGTAGAAAGATAAATTTCTGTAGTTTGGTTGATATCCACTTCCCAAAATAAGAAAAGTGTCCCTTCGTGGTAGAGCAGATTGGTAAACCAAAAGTATTTTGCGCGGGGAACTTCTTTGGCCGTCAGAATGGGGGTTTGGGCCGATTTTTCCCAGTGAATGCCATCTTCGCTGGTGGCGATCCCCAGCCCCATCGCGAGATTTTGTGCGCCCTTCGTTCCGCGATAAAACATCACCCACCCGTCGGGAGTCTGAACCACGCGGGGTTGGTGAACCCAGTTCGCATCCCACGCCCCGTCCTCGCCGGGGGAAAGCACCGGTTCCGGATATTTTTCCCAAACAAGGCCATCTGCTGAGGTCGCCAGCCCGATTTGCTGAATTCCGGTTTCGTCATATCCACTGTAATACATCCGGTATCCTTCGTCCGTTTTTTGCACATCGGGGGCCAAAACGTGGCGACCATCCCAGGCGGATGCTGGCCCCGGTCGGAGCACAAGTTCCGCGTCGGGAGTCCACGGTCCGGCGGGGGAGGGGGCGGTCGCGCGTCCGATCCCGCCTGAGGTGGGGTAGGTTCTGCCATCCCAGGTATAAAAGTACAACACCCAGGTTCCGTCCTCCTCCACGAGGGCGCTGGATGCCAGGGCGGCAACCCCCGCGTAAACAATGTCATCGGTGTACAGGACGGGATCATCCCCTTGTTCGGTCCACGTAAATCCATCGGGTGAGGTCACATAACCGATTTGTACGGAAGCAGGCCAATTTTGAAACCCGTTGCGAAACATGTGGAATTGCCCATCATGAAAGACCACCGCTCCCGGATCGGTGTACCGGTCATCCCAGGCGCCCGCCGCCCCTTTGGCGACGATAGGGGCCTCCCCGAATAACGTAAAAAAGGCGGGGACCATTGTGGGAGTCGCGGTGGATACCGCGGTAGGCACCGCAGTGGGGGGCAAGGTCGGTTCAGGGGAGGGGGTCGCTGTGACGGTTTCCGTGGGTGGCGGAAGGGTTGGGAAGCGGGTGGGTGTGAGCGTAGGTTGAGTTGTGGCAGGGAGGGCGCCACATGCTGTCAGCAGAAGGATGAAGAGAAAACCGAAGCGCGAAATGTTCATAAGAACCTCCAGAGTTTTGTCATTAGACGGAAACCCAGGCAAAAACTTCAATCGTTCTCATGAAACGCTCAGTTTTGTCTCTTCCGTTTTGGGCGGGACGTGATCGGTCTATGGTTCCAGCCGTTTCCAAAATCCAGCCATTTGCTGTAATTCATCTTCGGTGAATAAATCCAGAAAAACCCGCCGTACCAACGCGCGATGGGTCTCGGACGCGATCTGAAACCGTGCCGCCCCGGTCTCGGTCAGGACCGCGTAAGCCCCGCGCCGATCTTCCGCGGCCCCCTCGCGGGTGACTAACCCGGCCTTTTCCAGCCGTTCCACCACCCGGCTGACCCCACTCCGCGTGAGAATGCTCTGCGCGGCCAGGTCTTGAATCCGCATCCGGTGACTCTCCACCCACGACAGGCGCAGGAGTACTTCAAATTCGGCGTGGGTGATACGGCCATGTTCTTGTAAATCTTCTTCGATCAGGCGATTGAGGCGAGAATAGGCACTGAGAAGCCCACCCCAGGCTTCCTGCTCAGTAGGGGTAAACATATTTTATGATCTCCTTTTGGCGCAAGGGTTTTTGCCCTTGACAATTGCGTGAGCACGCACGTAAAATAGGATTTATGTGATTGCTCACGCATATTTTATCGTAAATTCAGGAGTATGAATATGGAAAACCTCAAAGAAATTGAAGTGCATCATCTGGAAGATTGGGCCACAGCGATCAAACAATTGCAAAGCAAATAAATTGACGATTTGACAGGTAGCCTGGCCCCTTGTGGGCAGGCACAAGGCCCATCCTCTCGTCGAAATACTGTAACAGGACACACTATGTTTGACTTTCTTCAAAATATCTGGCTGGATTTGCACCCCATCATCGTCCATTTTGCGATTGGGGGTTTGTTTTTGAGCTTTGCGCTCACTTTGCTGGCACGGTTTCGCCCAAATGCGACCCTCAACGAGACCTCATGGATTCTGCTCGTCGTGGGCGTGGTGGCGGCAATTCCGGCCACGGTCACCGGGCTGATTGCCCATTTTCCCTACGAAGACACGGCGCTGGCCGCCGCGATTGAGCCGCACCAGTTTTTGGGGATGTTGGGCACGCTCGCCACGTTGGGGTTGGCGGTCTGGCGGTTTAACGCACGCCGCAAGGGGCGGGACATCGGCGCGCATCCGGTGTATGTGGGGTTGATCGTGGCGGGACTCGTCTGGGTGGTGTTGTTGGGCGGGACGGGTGGCAATCTGGTGTACGAGTTGGGCATCAACGTCCGCGGGGTGAATCCGTTGTTGCCATAGGTGAAATCTCATGCAAAATAAAATCATCCTCATCACCGGTGCGACGAGCGGCATCGGCTACCAGACTGCCCTGGCCCTGGCGAAGATGGGCGCGCACGTCATCGTCACCGGGCGCAATGCCAAAACAGCGGAAGAAGCCGTGTCCAGCCTGAAAAGCGTGAGTGGCAACCCCCGCGTGGATTTCCTGCTGGCGGATTTCACCAAACAAGCGGAGATTCACGCCCTGGCGGAGACGTTCAAACAGAAATATCCGCGCCTCGATGTATTGATCAACAACGCAGGCCTGGCCGCTCCCACACGGCAATTAACCCCCGATGGGGTTGAGGCCAACTTTGCCGTGAATGTGGTCGCACCGCTTTTGCTGACGCGGCTCTTGCTGGGGGCCTTAAAGACTGCACCTTCCCCGCGCGTGGTCACCCTCATGGGCGGGGATGTGCCCGCACAACTGGACATGGATAATTTACAGGCCGAGCGTTCGTTTGATGGGCTAAACTCCTATTCACAGTCCAAACTGGCGATGATGGTAGTGATGTACGAATTTGCCCAACGCGAAAAGGGGGTAACGCTCAACGTGTGTTATCCGGGGCAGGCCAGCACCAACATGACGCGCGG
>JABWBV010000661.1 GCA_013359445.1 Anaerolineales bacterium
CTTTCAAACCCTTTACCCCTGACCGCAACACTGCCTTTACCGTTGACCCCTTCACCACTCCCAAATGGGCGAAGAAGCAGTCAACAGTAAGCAATCTTGGTTCTCCACTTACAAAGAAGAGGTCATGGGTTCAAGTCCCTTTTCGCCCACTTTTGCCCACTGTTGGGTCCCTACTCTGCCCGTTTGGGCGGTGTAGCACCCAACAGTAGGACAGCGGTAAACAACCGTGGGGCGCAACACTTCCGGGGTTTTGCGGTCGAAAAAAACCACCTTTTAGATTATCGGAAACGCCACCGAATTATCGGAAACGTGACGATAAAACAGGAGACCGCAACATGTCCCCCCCCCCCACAAATCCCTTCGCAGAACCAAAAAGAATACGCGTTCCAATTCGATGCCCATCTCCCTGGCGATTGAAAGTTTTCAACTTGCCAGCGAAGCCCGCCGCCTTGCTCCTACTACGATCAGAAATTATCGGACATCAAGGCTGTCAAAATCTACCTAGCCATAACGCAAGCGGATACAGATGCCGCGCATTCAGGTGGCCGCCCGGCATCCTGAAGCGGTGTGGGATGTGGTGCGGTCGCCATGAGGAAAGCGGTAAAGATGGCAACTAAAAAAAATCCCCCTGTCCATCCCGGTGTCGAATCATCTATCATCCATCACCATCGCTTCTGCCGCAAGAATCCCAGACATCGCCGCCGAGCTGACGCCATAACCCGGATAGGTGGTTTGTCCAGCCAGGTAAAGCCCACTAATTGGGGTCTGGTGGGGGAAATACGCTCTGGGGTCAGAGGTAAGCGATAGGCCATAGGCCGCGCCATGATAGAGGTGCAACTGGTTCTGAAAGTGTTTGGGGCTAAGCGTCCGTTTGACCACGATCTCCATTTTGTGAAGGCGGGCAAGCGCCCGCATGGCGGCTTGCGTGATGCGCTCTTCTTGCTCAGGCGTCCAATCATCTGCAGGCATACTTTGCCGGGTGGGGGGAAACATCTCGACAACACTTCCCCCCTGCGGGGCCATCTCGGGGGCAGTGACAGTTGGAACCGAGTACACCGGCCAGGCGAGTTCATCCTCCACCGGTAAAAACACTTTTTCCTGTTCGGGCATCATCGGCAGAATACTGTGGGAATGGCTGGATACATCTATTTGATTCGATAAACCGAATTGAACCACCATCGCTTTGTGCGACAACTGTGCTTTCTGTGCTTTCCGGTGAAGCTTTACGGGAACCGCGCCCGCATCCAACAGGAAGTTGAAGGTTGCCATGCCGCTGGCCGTGGAAATAACGGCGTCTGCCTCAACGCATCCTTGCCCCACGATTTCAAGCCCATACACCCTTCCCTCCTTTATGACAATCTGGTTGACCTTTGAATTCAGGTGAATTTCACCGCCGTATCTTTTGATGGCCTGGCTCAAGGCTTCGGGGATTTTCCCCATGCCTCCCACGGGTAGGTAAAAGCCTTCGCACAGCATGGCAACGAGACCCAGGATAGAAGTGACGGGCGTTGTCTGCGGCGGTTTGCCTGTGTAGAGCAAAATGCCAGCCATCGCCGCGCGTACAGCCTCATCGCTGAAGAGACGGGTGATCTCTCCTGCAACTGTGCCGCGAAATTTGGAGAGATGCCGCCAACTCTTCGTAGCAAGCCGCGCCATGGAAAACGGGTGTAAAAGAATATCATCCGCAAAAAGACGAAAAACCGGTGCCCATTTCTTCAACAAGAGATCAAGCTCTTTTTGCAGAGGCCCGTTTTTTACCATCCCGTTTTGGCTGAGGGTCACCTCCAGCCCGTCGCCAAAAGTGACGACTGAGCCGTTGGGTAAGGTTACCGTCTGGTTGGCGATGATTTTTCGGATCGGCAAAAGCGACGCGTGGTCGAGGCCTAATCTGCCGAAAACGTGCACCAGAACGCCGGGAAAGGCCAGATATTGCGCGCCATCGTGAAAAGTGTACCCACCCATATAAGTGTTTGCACAGCACCCCCCCAACTTGGGGTTGGCTTCGAACAGTCTGACCCGGATTCCGTTTCGTGAAAGCAAGCCACCCGCCACCAGCCCGGACACACCGCCACCGATGATTGCTACGGTTTTCATTTTTCTCATTAGTACGCCTCCTTTGAAATTTTGGCGAGAATATCACTACTCCGTTATTATCGGCGCACCTGCTATTGCCGTCTAGGTTCTGTTCAAATTCTGCGGTTCACACGCGGTGTAGGCCGCAGGCAGTGTTTTTGCGGATGGAGGCCAGCTATCCTTTAGCATTTCCTTTTCAGGGTTCACTGAACGCCAGAGCAGTTCAATGAAGATATTTTCCAGGGCGCGGCCCTTGCCGTCCATCCTCATGCGACTTCCGGCGGTTTCAACGGCAGTGGTAAACAACTGGGCGGTGAACTGGCGGCCCTGGTCTGTATTGAAAATCTCTGGGGTGCCCCAGGCCCAGGCGGCTTGCAACGCCACCAGGCAGAACTCCCCATCCAGGGCGTTGTATTTGTAGAGCAGGCCAACACATAGCGACAGTACCATTCGAGCACGCCCACCAGGCACATAAACCCTTGGATTATTGGCAAGTAGGTGATGTCCGCGGACCAGGCCTCATTAGGGCGCACAATCACCAGGCCACGTAGAAGAATCGGATTGATGGGCCAAGCAGTCCGCCAGAGGTGGGCCGTCATCCCATAGACCTTCCACGCAAAAAAGAAATCAGGCCACATACTCAAACACTTTTTCACCTGAGAAAAGGTTTACAAATCCCCCGAGTTCCCCCTGAATAGACCCCAAATGCGTTCCGGTGGAAGTAGATAATAGGAAAAACCTGACAGGATTTGCCAGGACAGATGTCCTTCTCAAACCGGGACATTCGCCCCCTGAAAGGAGATGGGGGAAGCCTACAATACATTCAGGATTATGAATATGAACTCCTTGCCCCCCGAAACTCAAATCAGCGAACTCTTTCAAAGCCTTAGCCCGCTTCCCCGCGTCCAGATTTTGCAGGCCATTGGGGAGGGGGAGGCTTGTGTGTGCCATCTGGAAACGGCGTTGGGCCTCCGGCAGGCGTACCTTTCCCAACATCTGATGGCGCTCCGGCAGGCGGGGGTGGTGGTCTCCCGCCGGGAGGGGCGCAACGTTTTTTATCGGCTCGCCGACCGAGACCTCTTGGGGCTGATTCAGCAGGCGGGGAGGTTATTGGGCCTGGCGGACGCGGCGTTGCAGGCGACAGACGCGACCCACTCCCTCCCGGCTTGCCCCTGCCCGCATTGCGGAGAGAAGGAAACGGCTTTTACGTGGCCAGCGTAGCGGCGTAATGTGCTTTGACGAAAAACAGACGCTCATCCCCGAACGCTTTTTTTTGAAGACAACATATTCGAGATTACGAATGCGTTTCCAGGCATTTTGGAAATGCGAACAGGAACCTTTCGATGAACATTTTAGAATTTTTAGGACAACTTTTGCAGGGGGGCATGGGCAACCTGGCGGCGTACCTGGCCGCGCATGTTCTGCTTTGTCTACTCCCGGCGTTTTACATTGCGGGCGCGATGACCGCGCTCATTCCCAAAGAAACCGTCACCCGCTTTTTGGGGCGG
>JABWBV010000662.1 GCA_013359445.1 Anaerolineales bacterium
CCATCCTGCTTGGCGAGATCGCTCTGCACAACATCGGCGCCTTGCAGAACGGGGTGGCCCGCCGCGGCAGCACTCGCCCCATCGTCGCCCACGCCGAACGGCACACCCTCGCCGCGCTCCTCTTCGTCGCCGGATTGTACAACCGTCCTGTCCACATCGCCCACGTCTCCCGCCGGGAAGAAATCCTGCTCATCCGCGCCGCAAAAGAAAAAGGCGTCCCCGTGACCTGCGAAGTCTGCCCGCACCATCTTTTTTTGACCACCGACGATTTCGCGTGGCTTCCCCCCGGACGGCGTGAAGTGCGCCCGCGCGTCGCCGCCCCCACCGACCGGGACGCGCTCTGGACAAACCTCGATGTCGTGGACTGCTTCGCCACCGACCACGCCCCGCACCTCCTCACTGAAAAAGACAGCGACAACCCTCCGCCCGGCTTCCCTGGGGTGGAAACAATGCTTCCCCTCCTCCTCACCGCCGCGCAACAAGGATGCCTCACCCTCGACGACATCACCACCCGCCTGCATGACAACCCGAAAAAGATCTTCGGCCTGCCCGACCAACCTGACACCTGGATCGAAGTGGACCCCGACGCCGAATACGACCTCCACGCCGCCGACCTGCACTCGCGGTGTGCCTGGACCCCGTTCGAGGGTTGGACCGTGCGCGGGCGCGTCACCCGCGTCGTCCTCCGCGGCCAGGATGCGTACCGCGATGGGGTTGTCCTCGCCCCGCCCGGTTCCGGGAAAAACATCCGCCACAATCATTAACAATTGACCATTCACCATTCCCTATTTGTAAGGAGTCCCCATGTTCACCCAATCTCCCCTCAAAACCAACGGTTCCCATTCCTCTCACCTGCCCTTCGGCGATCAACGCACCGCCCCCTGGTACGGCCAGGACATCCTGTCCGTCAAACAATTCACCGTCGCCGACCTGCAATACATCTTTGAAGTCGCCCACGAAATGCGCGAAATGGTCGCCCGCGTCGGCACGTTTGACCTGTTAAAAGGTAAAATCCTCGCCAACCTGTTTTACGAACCCTCCACCCGCACCTCTTCCAGCTTTACCGCCGCGATGGAACGGTTGGGCGGAAGCGTCATCCCGATCAGCGAAGTGAAATACTCCTCCGTCAGCAAAGGCGAATCCCTGCCCGACACGGTTCGCACCCTCGAATGTTACGCCGACGTGATCGTGCTCCGCCACCCCGAAAAAGGCGCGTCCGCCATCGCCGCCCAATACGCCCGCAAACCCATCATCAACGCGGGCGACGGCGTGGGCGAACACCCCACCCAGGCCCTGCTCGACATGTTCACCATCATCGAAGAACTCGGCAACCCCAACACCCCCATCACCGCCGAACTCGACGGCCTCACCGTCACCATGCTCGGCGACCTGAAATACGGGCGCACCGTCCACTCCCTCGCCCGCCTGCTTGCCATGTTCAACGTCAAACTGAACTACGTCTCCCCCGACATCCTCCGTATGCCGGAAGAAATCATCGCCGAAATCCGCGAAAAAGGCATCACCCAAACCGAATACACCTCCCTCGACGCCGCCCTGCCCGAAACGGATGTCCTCTACGTCACCCGCGTCCAAAAAGAACGCTTCGCCGACCTGGACGAATACGAAAGCGTCCGCAACGCCTTCATCATCTCCCCCGAAACCCTCCAGGCCGCCAAACAAAGAATGATCGTCATGCACCCCCTCCCCCGCGTGGGCGAGATCACGATGGAAGTGGACGAAGACCCCCGCGCCGCCTACTTCCGCCAGATGGAATATGGGCTGTATGTGCGGATGGCACTGTTGGCGATGGTTTTGGGTAAAGCATAAAACCATGAAACGTGATGCGTGAAACGTGATAAATTCACGCATCACGTTTCACGCA
Organism: Anaerolineales bacterium; assembly: GCA_013359445.1. GTDB lineage: Bacteria > Chloroflexota > Anaerolineae > Anaerolineales > JABWBV01 > JABWBV01. Next base: position 1,883 of record JABWBV010000662.1, read on the forward strand.
TCACGAATCAAACGTCACAAATCAACCCTATGGAATCCTTCTTCACCTTCCTCACCCGCCGAACCCAAGATATTAGCTCCCTCCTCTGCGTGGGACTTGACCCGCACCCCAGCGATTTGCCGGAACCCACCGCACAAGCCGCGCGGGATTTCTGTTTGCGTCTGATCGAGGCCACCCTGCCCTATGCCGCCGCGTACAAACCCAATGCCGCATTTTTCGAGATGTACGGCCCGGAAGGATGGGCGGTTCTCAAGGAAGTGAACGAAACCATCCGCTCCGCCTCCTTCGCCACGGGGTCGCGTGCCCCGATCATCCTCGACGCCAAACGCGGGGACATCGCCTCCACCGCGCAAGCCTACGCCCAATCCGCCTTCGAGGCCCTCGGTGCGGACTGCATCACCCTCTCCCCCTACCTGGGCAAAGATTCCATCGACCCCTTCCTCACCAACCACGAAAAAGGCGTGTTCCTGCTCTGCAAAACGTCCAACCCCGGGGCGAGTGATCTGCAGGATTTGACTGTGACCGAAGACGGAGGTCCGAAGACCGATTCCGTCAGCCGTCCCCCATCCCCCGTCTATCTTCATGTCGCCCACCTCGCCCAAACGTGGAATGAAAAGAACAACGTTGGGCTGGTCGTCGGGGCCACGCAACCTGAATCCCTCGCCCGTGTGCGGGCGGCCGCGCCCGAACTGTGGTTTCTGGCCCCCGGCGTGGGCGCGCAAGGCGGCGATCTGGACGCGGCCCTCCGCGCGGGCCTGCGCCGTGACGGGTTGGGGATGCTCATCCCCGTCTCCCGCGCGCTCTCCCGCGCCGACAATCCTCGCAACGCCGCCCGTGATCTGCGCGACGAGATGGTTCACGCCCAATACACCCGGAGAACGACCCCTGCCGGAAAACCCCGGTCAACCGATCACCCCACCCCCCCACCAACGGCCCTCGCCGACGCCCTCCTCGACATCGGCTGTGTCAAATTCGGCGAATTCACCCTCAAATCGGGTATCCAATCGCCCATTTACATTGACTTGCGCCGGTTGGTGGCCGATCCGAAAGTGTTGGCGCTGGTCGCTGAGGCATTTTTGCCCATCCTGAACAAGTTGCAATTCGACCACCTCGCCGGACTGCCCTACGCCGCCATGCCGATTGCCACCGCGATCAGCCTCCGCGGCGGCTGGCCGATGATCTACCCCCGCAAAGAAGTGAAAGCCTACGGCACGAAAGCGGAAATCGAAGGGGTGTACCAACCCGGTCAGCGGGCGGTGGTGATCGATGACCTGATCTCGACCGGGGGGAGCAAGTTTGAAGGGGTGGAGAAACTGACCGCGGCGGGGTTACTCGTCTCGGACGTGGTAGTGCTGATTGACCGTTCTTCCAATAAAGCGGCGGGGGAACTGGCCGCGCGCGGGTTAACGCTCCACGCGGTGTTCACCCTGCCGGAGTTGTTGGATTATTGGGAGCGCACGGGGAAGGTGGAGGCGGAGAAAATTGTGGCAACGAGAGAATTTTTGTTGAACGTTGCAGGTTGAACGTTCAACGGATGGGTCAAAGATCATTTTTAAGTGCGTAGTGGCGCTTTCAATCGCTCTCAACGACTGAAGTCGTCACTACCAAAGCAAGATTCAAGGTAACTACTCAGCCAGGGTAGAGATTAGCCCCAAAAAAGGGTGAAAGGGGGAGGTACCTCCCCCTTTCACCCTT
>JABWBV010000663.1 GCA_013359445.1 Anaerolineales bacterium
CTCGACTGGCTCACCTATACCTTGAAGCAAGGTTTACCTTTCCAGGTCTATTTTCGGCTGCAACCAGACCTACTAATTGTCAATGTACGGTAGAAAATCGCCGAATAGAAATTCGGCGTCTGATACAAAAAACCTGATGAATCAGGTTGCTTTGCTAACGGGTTTCAACCCGTTTCTTCTGCCAGACGATGAATTCCTATTCATCGGATGCGTCAGGGTTTGGCGTAATTCCAATTTCTATGGATTCCCATAAGCTCCCATGATTACCTCCGCCCTCACCCGCGTCCCCTCCCTCACCTCGCTCACCACCTCCAACGTCCCTCCTACCTCGATCATCCGCTGTCGCATACTTTCCAACCCGAACCCGGAAGAGGCGTTTTCGGGGTTGAATCCCGCGCCATCATCGGCGATTTCCAGGCAGACGCGGGAGTCTTCGTACAGGAGTTGAAGGGTGATGGTGCGGGCGGCGCTGTGACGGGCGACGTTGGCGAGGCTTTCTTGGGCGACGCGGTACAGGGCTTGTTCCAGGTTTAACGGCAGGGGGCGCTCGCCCTGCGTGGTTAGGGTTCCGGGGATGTGCGTGTGATGGGACCAGGAGTCGAGATAGGCTTTCAACGCGGCGGGAAGGCCCTGTCCATCCAATGCGGCGGGGCGGAGTTCGGTGATCAGCAAGCCCAATTCCTGTTGGGACGCTTTCACCAGCTTTTCAGCCTCTTCGAGGTGCTGGCGGGCGGCGAGGGGATCGGTTTCGGCGAGGTTTTTGGCGGCGCGGATTTGCATCAGGGTGGCGAAGTTTTGCTGTTTGACGGTGTCATGCAGGTCACGGGCAAGGCGGTTGCGCTCTTCGAGGACGGCGAGTTCCTGCCGGGTTTGGAGGAGGCTTTGGAGTTGTTCGGCCATGTGCTGGAGCCGGAGACCGAGCAGGCCGATTTCGTCGCGGGAGCGGTCTTGAGGGCGCACGTCGAACCGTCCTTCGCTCCACGCATCGGCGGCGGCGGCGAGATTTTTCAGGCGTTTGGTAAGTGGGCGGGACATGATAAAGCCGAACAACGCGCCGAACGGGGTCACGCCAATCAGCATCACCAGTCCGGTCCCGAGCAAAACGGCCAGAAAATACGGCCAGACCGTCGAAAGGATGGACGGGGGCGGTTCGATGGTCAGCACGACGACGGCCAGCACGGTGTTTTGATCTTCGCTCAGGACGGGGACGGCGAGAAAGTAATCCCCGGTCGGTTGGAGGGCGTACAGCGCGAGGGGGTTGGTGTCCCCGCGCAAGGCCGTTTCGAGCACGTCTTCCCCGCCGATGATGTCCGGGGGGGTGTATGTTCGTCCGAGCAAATCCTGTTGGGGCGTCTGTGCCAGGATCACCCGCTCCGGCGAAATGACCACGACGGGCTGTTCCCGCACGATGGGGGCAATCGGACTATCACCAAACCCGATAGGCGCTTGACTGGCGAACCCATAATCGTAAATGTCCACCAACCAGATTTGCAGTTCTTCCAGGTTGGGCGGATTCGTTTCAACGAACGACCGCACCGCCGGAGAAAGCGTGATCCGCACATCGGAAATGTAGTCGGTTTTATCCACCCGCGTCCATTGGAGCAGAAGGGTGAGGCCCAACATCCCCAAAAGCTCCAACGCCAGCAACGCCGCCACCGTCACGAACATGTACGTGAGCGTCAACTTGCCCCGCAAACTGCGAAAGTAGGCGAAGAAACGGCGAAGGAGGTTCATGGGGGGAAATATACCAAAACATCGTGAAACGTGATGCGTGATTCGTGAATTTGAAGACCCCACCCCCGGCCCCTCCCCGGAAAAGCGGCGGGGAGGGGAGTAGAAAGGGGTCGGTTAAACAAAAAAAGTGGAAAGCTTGTCTTTCCACTTCATCATCCGTCCCAAAAAAATTCTACCCGCCAACCATCTGCTTCACCCGCGCACCCTGCTCTACCAATGACTTTTGCATTTGCTGTTTGATCATCCCCTCGGCGGCGGCGGGATAGGCTCCGGCAGGGACATCCATTGAAATTGTCAACTTCGTCCCAGCCCCGGCACTTTCAAAAAGGTACACCGTTTCCACAGAATTGGGAATCCCGACAGTTTTGATTGCCCATGTCTGATTGGGCACCAGCGCCGTGACCTGCATCTGGGTTTCCATTTTCCGGCCCATCACCTGAGAGGTGTAAATGTACATGGACCCCACCGCGACCGGGCCAGGAGGATTCACGCGGGCATCCTGAATCCCGGCCTGCCAGGCTTTGTGGTTTTCGACAGCCACCACATAATTGAATACCTTGTCCACCGGCTGATTGATCATCGTACTGGAAGAAATAACGGCCATTGCAAACTCCTTTTGAACAAAAAATGTAGCCTAACGCCCCATGGGTGATAAACTACACGCCAATATCCTTCATCTTACTCCTACTCGTTCTTTCCCACAATCACCCCATGCTCACCAAAGCCCAAACCCTCCTCCCCACCCTTTCCCACCTCCGCCGGACCATTCACATGAACCCGGAACTTGGATTCACCCTCCCCAAAACCACCGCCCTCGTCTCCAAAACCCTGCACGACCTCGGCATCGAACACGAAACCGGCATCGGCAAGTCTGGCATTGTCGCCCACCTCGGCAACGGCGACGGGCCAGTCATTGGCATCCGCGCGGACATGGACGCCCTCCCCATCCTGGAAGCGAACGAGGTCGTGTACAAATCCCAAACCCCAGGCCGGATGCACGCTTGTGGGCACGACGCCCACACGACCATGCTCCTCGGCGTGGCCATGCTCCTCAAAGAGGAAAATTTCAAAGGCGAAATCCGCCTGCTCTTCCAACCGTCCGAAGAGGCTTGCGACGAGGAAGGTCTCAGCGGCGCGCCCCGGATGATTGACGACGGTGCCCTGAAAGGGGTGGATGCCGTGATCGCCCTGCACGTGGATGGCACTGCGCCCGCGGGCAAGGTGCGGTGTTTGGACGGGTTCGTCTCCGCCAACGTGGATACGGTATTCGCGAAAATCATCGGCAGAGGCGGACACGGCGCGATGCCACACTACGCCCGCGACCCGATCTTCATGACCGCCCCCATTCTCACCGCCCTACACGGGATCGTGTCCCGATGGGTGGACCCTCTCCAACCCGCTGTCGTTACCGTCGGACGTTTGGCCGGGGGTTCCGCCAGTAATGTGATCCCCGACACGGTGGAGATGGATATCACCCTCCGCAGTATGACTGATGATGTGCGCGCGCAACTGCTCGTCGAGGTGGAAAACGCCCTGGCGATTGCCCGCAACCTGGGCGGGGATTACGCCCTCAAGATCGAACGTGGTTACCCGTCCATGTACAATGCCCCCACCGTGTCCAGTTGGCTCACCCAAACTGCGGAAGACCTGCTCGGCCCCGGGGCCAATCTGGGCGGCGACACAAACATGGGTGCGGAAGATTTTGCTTACATGACCCGTCTCGCCCCCGGGGCGATGTTCAGTCTGGGCGTGAAACCGGCAGACAGCCCCCTCCGTTTTCTGCACGCGCCAAATTTTGACCTTGACGAAAACGCCCTTCCGATTGGGGCGGCGATCTT